>CAZPEQ010000188.1:0-5554 GCA_964585605.1 uncultured Weeksellaceae bacterium
ATCGAGCATGATTACAAGGAATTGTTAGTTCCTTCTATGCCGGATGGAGCGCCACAAATGGATCCGCAGGCCCTACATATTTGGCCGCGGGGAACGTTCATGTTAATGGGGCTCGCCAACCTTGATGGAGGTTTCACAGGAACCATGTTTTGGCCGCGGGAAGGAGAGAATTCATTCGCTGCGATTCAGAATGAGCAGGAGTTAATGAGCTTTTTCCAACAGGAATTTCCAGATGTCATTCCAATGGTGCCCGATTTGGAGGAACAGTATTTTGACAACCCAAATTCGTCCTTGGTAACCGTGAAATGCGATCCTTGGCATTACAAGGACAAGATTATGTTGCTGGGTGATTCTGCTCATGCGATCGTACCCTTTTATGGAGAAGGGATGAATTGCGGTTTAGAAGATTGCCGTATTTTCAGTGAGTTGCTCGATCAGCATGGCGAAGACAATATGGGCGTGGTGCTGAAAGCGTATAGCGACCGTCGTGTAAAGAACGGGCATGCCATAGCCGAACTGAGCATGCGCAACTTTGTTGAAATGCGAGATAGTGTCGGCAATGAGGACTTCTTGCTTAGAAAGAAGATCGAGGGGAAATTGCATCTCAATCATCCGGACAAGTGGTTGCCTTTGTATAGCCAAGTGAAATTCAGCAATATTGAGTACCACGAGGCGCTAGCTGAGGGAATACGGCACGATCAGGTTATGGCGCAGATCTTACGTAAACCGGACATCCATGCGCGGTGGGAAGACCCAGTCATTCAAACCGAAGCGTTAGAAATACTGGCATCCTTGGCCTAACCCAACGATCAGTGGTTAACACTTTAGCCACCGATTGCAACGTTAACGCTACAGGTTAAACCAAACTTTGTGAAGATGGCAAGGATCACGTCGATTTTCGTTTTTGCGTTAATAATGAGCTTTGTATACTCAGATTCGAATGCTCAAGGGCTAATGCAGCGAAAAAATGCTGAGATTTTCCCAACGGACGGTAAGAAGAAACTAGGCGGGTTCTACATAGCGCCGGGCGCCACCTATAGCCTTGGTAGTTTTTCCGATCAGGAAGAGCTTTTTGTGCTTGAAGACACGTCCTACTTGGCAACATTCACCCCTGGCGGTAGAATAGCCGCCTACCTTGAAGTTGGTTGGTTCCATGCCATGAAAGACCCCTATCTCCTAGACTACGTCGATTTCGGGTTGGCCTATAAAAAATTGAGCGGGAACGAGAAATATGTGGGAGACCTGAGCGTGAATGACGTGTTGATAGGCTCTTTAGAAGGAGAAAGTACCTTCTCAGATTCGTACTTAACAGCTCATTTCAATGCAAACAAGCTATTGCAGACAAGTGATCGAAACTTTGTACAGTTGAGTTTGGGTGTTAATGCGGATTACCGGATCGGTAGATCCATAGAGGAAGTGCTTCCCCCGGTGTCCACAGATAGGCAGTTACCACCCCAATTGTTGACACAAGCTCATTTTAAGGTAGGTTACGGGTTTAAGATGAACGAGCGGTTCATGATCATACCCATGCTGGAAACACCCGTTTTTAGTGTAACGCCTACAGATCAGAATTTCGGCCAACTCCAGTGGTTCAATAGTTTATACCGACCGGTGATTTTCAGCGTGCGTTTTCTCTGGCTGCGGTATCCAAACGGCTTTGATTGCCCAGAAGTAAAATCTGGAGGAGCGGGCAAGAAACGGAAGCAGAAGCCGTACAAGCAGAATACCTATCATCCATAGCGTATGCGGGCAACTTTTAAGGGTTGTTCACGTACAAAGTCTTTAGAAACCGGAATACGTGACGCATTAAGTTCCTGTTGTTGGCTGGATTTTGTGCTATGTGGATACAACGTAATAGATTTTTACTTTTTGGACTTGCTCTGTTATGCGTCCTCTGCAGCAATGCGCAAGATCGCAAATACAAAGAGCTATTTCCAGTAGGCTTGAAACTCTCGCCTTCCGCTTTACACCTGGGATTCGGGGCCACAAGAATGTGGGGGCCCGTCGGTGGGGTAAGCGAATTCAGTTCAGATACTTTCGATTCTACCTATACCTCTACCAATTATGGAATGGGCGGTATTGGATTATATCTGGAAGGTGGCTACAGCAGGTATTTCAAGAGTAATCCAGTAGCAGACAATATTGATGTTACCCTAGCATTCAAACAATACCGCGGCGAACAACAACACGAGGGTACCTTAGTTTGGCGCAGAGCCAATGATGAGATAGATACGTTGTTAGTTGACGGTTGGGGGTATTTTGACCAAACCGCAATTTCGCTTTCGTTCAATGCCAATCAGCACCTCCAGCTCACCGACAAGAAGTACTACACATTTGGTTATGGACTTGACGTGAACTATCGCATTTTCGAAAATTCCTTTCACTCCGCTGACTTTGGGCTACAGCAGAACAATATTCCCAAACGGGTCATGGCAAACCTACACCTGCGATTTGGCTATGGTTTTTACTGGAAGAGCCGACTTCTCGTCAATCCAAGTTTGGAAATACCTGTAATAGGTACAGGCGGAATCGGATCGATTCGCTACTATAGAATCGGCTATGTGCCAACTATCTTAAGCATTCGACTTACGTGGCTTAAACGGCCAAAGTCATTCGACTGCCCGGCAATCAAGCCGAACAGAGGCGAGAAAGTCAAAAAGAAGGACTACCTCCAGGAATTATTTCATCCAGACAAGGAGCGAAATCCGATTCCTAAATCGGATGGCGACTCATACTAAAAAAGGGTTTTCCCTTTTTTCTTCCCCTATTGTCGTGGCGGGACCATGACCACAGTGCACGATCGTATCATCTGGCAGGGCGAATAGCTGTCCGCGTATACTGTTTAACAAGGTGTCCATATCTCCTCCAGGCAGATCGGTCCTGCCAATACTACGCTGGAAGAGCACATCTCCACCGATTACAAAGCCCTGTTTCTCACAGTGTAAGGCAATGTGTCCCGGTGCATGGCCGGGTACGAAAAGCACCTTTAACTCATCTTCTCCCAACCGTATCGTTTCGCCTTCCTCAATAAAGCGCTCGGGCATCGGCGATTTATCGTAAGGAATGCTGAACAAATGGGCTGTTTGTTCACCACTATTCAAAACGACGAGGTCTTTTTCGTGGATAAGGGGGAGAAGGCCATAAACATTGAAAACCCAAGCATTACCTAAAATGTGGTCAAGGTGACCATGGGTCAGCACAAGAAGCACAGGTAGTAGCTCGTTATCACTCAAATACTGCTGTACAAGGTTTTGTTCCGCTGAGTTAGAGCAGCCTGGATCGACGATAATGGCCTCTTTGCCATTGTCAAGAACATAGGTGTTCTCCTGAAATGGGTTGAACGTGAAAGAATGAATGTTGAACATATTCTGAAAAGCACGAAATTTGTTAACTGTTCAATGCTGTTGATGCATCCAAAAGTACATATCTTCAGTTCCTTAATGGTGAAAGCCCGATCCTCAAGCATACCATATCTGCTAGTGCTGCTGTTCTTTGCGTTTTCCGGCCAGCTAGCAGGGCAGTTTTATTCTGGCTCAAGCCAAGAATTCGGTAAGAACAGGGTACAGTATCAGAATTTCGTTTGGCAGTATTACAAGTGGGATGCGATTGAAACGTACTTCTATGCTGGAGGTGATGATATTGCAGAATATGTTGCCCATGCGGCACAAGTTCACCTAGAAGAATTGCAGAGTAGCTTCGACTACAACCTGAGTGATCGGATCCAGTTTATCATTTACAACTCTCAAACAGATTTTCGACAGAGTAATATTGGTATTACAGGTGATGAGCAGTTCAATATCGGGGGGGTCACCCGAATTGTGGGCACTAAAGTCTTCATTTACTACGAGGGTGATCATGCAAAACTGAACTTACAAGTTCGGTCAGGTATAGCGCGGGTTATCCTACAACAACTGATGTATGGAGGTAATTGGAAGGATGTAGTGAAGAACTCTACCTTGCTGAGTTTGCCAGATTGGTTTGCTGAGGGGGTCATTTCATACGCTTCTAATCCCATGGATGCGAATATCCATAGTTCCATTAAGGATGGCGTACTGACCGGGAAGTTCAACAAGTTAAATCGCTTGAACTCGCAAGAGTCGATCATAGCTGGTCATGCCATTTGGAATTATGTAGCAGAAGTATATGGCCCAGCGGTGGTTCCCAATATCCTGTATATGACCCGTATTAGCCGAAACGCAGAAAGCGGATTTCTTTATGTGCTAGGGGTGTCGTTACGCACACTTATTGACGACTGTATGAACTTCTACAGGAATAAGGCCGAAATTGAAGATAGATCTTTGTCGTTCCTGAGCACGCCTGCATTACCTATCAAAACAAAGAAAACACGGGTTTACTCAGAGTTCCGGATAGACCCTTATGGTCGGTACGCTGCCTACGTAAGTAACGAACTTGGGCAGTATCGTGTTTGGCTGCACGATATTTCGAAAGAAAAATCCAAGAAACTGGCCAAGGGGGAGCACAAATTAGCCCGGATCGTAGATAAGTCTTTTCCGGTTTTAGCGTGGCACCCAACGGGCAAGGCCTTAAGCTGGGTGACAGAGAAAAAAGGGGAAGTATACCTGACCACCTATACCTTGGATGACAAGAAAAAATCTACACGACAGATCTTTACAATTGACAAGGTGCTTGACTTACAATATTCCAATGATGGAACGCGCATTGTCATGAGCGGCGTGCGGGAAGGTCAAACGGACATTTTTGTTTTTTATGTGCTGGGTGGCCGCCTAGAACAACACACTAATGATCAGTACGATGACCTAAATCCTAGGTTTGTGAGAAATGATAATGCAATAATTTTTGCATCGAATCGAAATGACGATACGCTTCGCTCAAAAGAATCCGTGCGCTACAACCCCAATAAAACAGACATTTTCATCTATGACCTGGAAGAAAAATCTAGAATATTGGAACGGTTAACGAATACGGCAGAAATTAATGAAGTGCAGCCCGCTCAGTTTGATAGTGTTCGCTATACCTATTTGACTGATGAGGGAGATATATGGAATCAAGAGCTGGCGCAATTTGATAGTACCATCAGCCATGTGGATACGACCATCCACTACAGGAGATTCAGTACGTCTTCACGTCTCACAAAATTGAGGCGTAGTATCCTACAACAGGATATTCATTCCGCGCAGGGGAGGATGGGCATACTTACCTATGTTGATGGTAAATACCAATTCATGATCAATCGCATTTCGGCAGAACCACTTACGTTGAAGAGTGAAGGACAGCAGGAAATCAATGTTGAGGGAGAGTTCACGGGGCAAAGTGGTATTGTTGGTAGTACGGCCATTAAGAAGGTGGCTCCGGCTGATTCCCCAGTACGAGAAGGGGAAGAGGTAGACATTGATAATTACAAGTTTGCCGATGAGAGGAAGAAGCCAGTAGTGGTGAATTCAGATGTGACTGTGGTTGACCCTCTAGCTGCAGAAACGGACTCATCGAATACCGAAGAAGAGCAGGTGGCAGAATTAAAATTCCCTGAACAACGGAACTACAATACCAATTTCGCTACTGACAAATTGCTGAC
>CAZPEQ010000189.1:0-5543 GCA_964585605.1 uncultured Weeksellaceae bacterium
ACGCTCTAAACGAGAAAGGTCTTTTGTTATCCGCGGGTTGCTGGTCATTAGGGAGTGATCCGCATAAAACCGGGCAGTTTTCTCATTGAAGTTTCCCGTACTGATAACACCATAACGCCTGCCATCGCTCTTCTTTACGTACAAGACTTTGCAGTGTACTTTGATTTTTTCAAAACTAAAATGAACCGTGGCACCTTCCTTTTGAAGTCGTTCACCCCAATAGATATTTGACTCCTCGTCAAAGCGCGCTTTTACCTCATCAAACACAGTAACGGACTTCCCATTTTTCAGAGCCCGTATCAGCCCTTCACTCACCAATGAGGTGTTGGCAACACGATACAGGGTTATAAATAGGTGCTCGACATCTGGGTCGTCAGCGGCTTCATCAATGAACTCAAGAATATGGTCGTAGCTCTGGTACGGAAAACTCAGTAGGATATCTTGTTTGTCGATCGTTTCAAAATACTTGCCAGGCTTCAATGTTTTTTTGCGTAAGGCCTTCCATGTCTTGTTCTGTAGTTTGTCATTTTCGGTGAAAGGCACGTCTAGCAAGTCAGAAAGGTTATGGTACTTACCGCCCGGAACAAGGAAGGTGCCGCCAATGCCAACCGCATCACTCAATCGATTCAACAGGTCGCGCGGCATCTTAGAATCATACACCATACGCGTAGGAGAGCCGATTGCCCGTTTGTTCAAACTTTTTTTGATCTTTTGAACGATGTTTCCTTCGAACTCATCTTCGAGATACAGTTCTGCATCCCTGGTGATCTTTAAGGACCAATAAGTAAGGACTTCATGTTTTTTGAATAGAGATGATCCACACCTGCGCACCAAATCATCCAAGAACATGATCAAGACCTTTTTCTTATCAGGAATGACGACGAAACGAGGCAGTTCTCGCGACGGCAAGCGCAGTAGTACGAGCTCCTCCTTTTTTTCGGCACGCTTCAGTACAACGCAGTGGTACAAGTGATCGTCCAGCAAAAAGGGCTCTCCATCTCGCAGATCCACCTTCGCATTTTTCAATAATGGCCTGACAACATCTGCGAAGTACGTATCTAAATAGGTTTCCTGCTCCTTGTTAAAATCATATGACTGGTCAACGAAAACAAACCCTCGTTTCTTAAGCGCGGGTAGAAGCTCGTTGGTAAAAACATTGTCAAATGTTTTCTGGTGACTCCGCACGGTGCTATTGATCAATCGGATCATACGCTCCGGTTCCAAGTCGTACTTGGCCTTCGTCTTTTTCCCAAGTCGTGCCAGGGCGGTATGGTGTGCGACCCTTACTCGGTAAAATTCTTCCAGGTTGTTAGCGTAAATGCCTAAAAAACGTAGTCGTTCGAATAAAGGAACGTTTTCGTCCATGGCCTCTTGTAAAACCCTGTAATTGAAGGACAACCAGCTTAGGTCGCGCGGATATGTAATGTAGTCTTCGATGATGGAATCGCTTAAATGACGGGGTAATCGTCAAATATATCCGCTCAGGATTGGTTCGGCGTTAAGAACGAGAGAAAAGCGTGCTCAACTTATGTCGAAGAGCTGCATCAAACACCTAAATTCGCCTTGCACATGGCAAAGCAAAAACCAAGTACACCAAAGGGCACGCGCGATTTCTCGCCAGAGGTCATGGTACGCCGGAATTTCATATTCGGTGTTATCAAGGATGTATTCCAGCGCTATGGATTCTTGCCCATGGAAACACCCGCCATGGAGAAGTTAAGCACGCTTACGGGGAAATATGGAGAAGAGGGGGATCGGTTGATATTTAAGGTATTGAACAGCGGCAACGCATGGAGTAAGGTGAATCCCGATATGAAGGCAAGTTTAGGAGCTGGAGAGGAAGTCCATCCTGGGAGATTTGCGGCGGAGATCTCGGAGAAAGCGTTGCGTTATGATCTTACCGTTCCCTTTGCACGGTATGTCGTTCAGCATCAGAATGATATCACCTTCCCATTCAAACGCTACCAAATACAGCCGGTTTGGCGGGCAGATCGACCCCAGAAAGGCAGGTATCGGGAGTTTTACCAATGCGATGCAGATGTGATCGGCAGTAAGAGCCTCTATAATGAAGTGGATTTGATTGGAATATTTGATGCCGTTTTTACCAAATTGGACTTGAAGGTATCGGTATTGGTGAATGATCGGAAGATCCTAAGCGGCCTAGCTGAGGTCAGTGGTCAGCCCGATAAAGTGGTAGACTTGGTGACGGCACTTGACAAATTGGACAAGATCGGTAGGGAAAAGGTTGAAGCCGAGATGCGTGAGCGAGGTATTCGGGATGAAGCTATCCAGAAACTCGCGCCGCTGTTTGAGTTGACGGGCTCTTCTGCTGATCTGTTGCAGGGCATGGAAAAAGTGGTTGGAAGTACGACTATTGGTCAACAGGGGTTGAGTGATCTGAATTTTTTAATAGAAAAAGCGGATTCGTTGAATCTGCAGAATGCAACGCTGTCTTTTGACCCAACCCTCGCGCGTGGCCTAGATTATTATACCGGAGCCATCTTTGAGGTCAAAGCAGATGAAGGAAGCTTGCGTAGTAGCATATGTGGGGGCGGACGTTACGATGACTTAACGGGAATCTTCGGTTTGCCGGATATGAGTGGGGTAGGCATAAGCTTTGGGGCAGATCGTATTTACGATGTACTAGACGAACTCGGTAAGTTCCCAAGCAGTGTCACGCACAGCACTCGCGTGCTCTTTGCCAATTTTGGCGAGGCAGAAGCGAACTTCAGCTTAAAGCAAGTACATGCGTTAAGGGCTGCTGGAATACCCGCAGAACTTTATCCGGATGCCATTAAGGTGGGTAAACAATTCAAGTATGCAGATAGTAAGAAAATCCGTTTCGTAGCATCTGTTGGTACCGACGAATTGGAACAAGGGGTAATTACCGTAAAAGACCTGGAAAGTGGGAATAAGGCAACCATACAACCGACAGAATTGGTTGAATTCGTAAAGGGATGAAAGCGCAAGAAATAGATACAACTGGGTTTTCATTAGGCCTTTTCTGGAATATCTTAAAGGGAAAGTTGCCGATCACACTTAGCGAAGTTGCACGCGAAAAAATCAAAACCAACCACCACTACTTGCAAGAGCGAATGATGCGTGGCGATGAAGCGATTTACGGTGTGAATACAGGCTTCGGTTCGCTCTACAATAAACGTATTGGGAAAGAAGACCTAGCTCAACTACAAACCAATCTGGTGATTAGTCATGCGTGTGGTGCGGGTAGAGAGATCGATTCTAGCATCGTAAAAGCAATGATGTTGCTGAAGGTGCAGAACATTGCTATTGGGCATAGCGCGGTACATCCCGCAACCTGTGAATTGCTGATATCACTGTACAATCGAGATATCATTCCCGTTGTATATGAGCGTGGGTCCTTGGGTGCATCAGGAGATCTGGCTCCCTTAGCACACATGAGTTTACCCTTGCTTGGCTTAGGGGAAGTATATCTTGATGGTGTGCGCATGCCCGCAATAGACGCGCTCAATAAAGTAGGCCTTGCTCCGGTTGAGTTGGGCGCTAAAGAAGGTTTGGCGCTTTTGAATGGAACCCAATTCATGGCGGCACATGCTGCTATTGCATTGAAACGATCGATCCAATTGTGCAATGCGATCGATCAAATAGCGGCGATTAGCGCAGACGCCTTCAATTGCAGCAATGCGGCGTACAACCACCTGCTGCATCAAGTAAGACCACATCCCGGTCAGTTGACGGTTGCGGAACGGATGCTGGCGTTGCGTACAGGTAGTGCGATCATGGAGCAAGAGAAAGAACATGTCCAAGATCCCTATTCATTCCGCTGCATTCCGCAGGTGCATGGAGCCAGTAGGGATGTGATCGAGTTCTTCAGAGCTACAGTTGAGCGGGAAATCGGTGCGGTTACAGATAACCCTACCGTGTTTCATGAGGAAGATGAGATATTGAGTGGAGGCAATTTTCATGGTCAACCCTTGGCGTTGGGCTTAGATATGCTTGCGATCGCTGTTGCAGAATTGGGTAGCATCAGTGAACGACGGGTATACAAATTAATAAGTGGACAGCGTGGGTTGCCTGCGTTCTTGGTAGCTGAACCCGGCTTGAATTCAGGCTTTATGATACCGCAGTACGCAGCGGCGTCAATGGTAAGTGCCAACAAGCAACTTTGCACGCCTGCGTCAGTAGATACCATAGACAGCAGCAACGGACAAGAAGATCATGTCAGCATGGGAGCGAATGCCGCTGTCAAGTGCTTGGAAATTGTGTCGAATGTGGAACGCATTATAGCGATAGAATTAATGAACGCTGCACAGGCCATTGAATTTTGGAGACCCATGAGATCTTCTGCTCAATTGGAAGACCTGATCGCAGACTTTAGAAAAGAGGTGCCATTTGTCGAACGCGACGTGATCATGCATGACCTCATGGAACGGGCGTTGAAATTTGTTCGATCCATGTAATGGGCGCCCTGTTTTTTAAGGGCTTTTCCTGATTTTCTTATTACGAAGACCTTGTCCTGCTAATTAAGCGGAGACCTAATTCGGATCACCCGTGAGCGCATACTGGATGATGTTCGCACCCATCTGCAATGCCTTTGTGCGGATCTCTTTGCTGTCACCGTGTACTTCGGCATCTTCCCAACCATCTCCCAAGTCGCATTCGAAATCGTAGAAACAGACAAGGCGCCCTTCATGGATCAAACCAAGCCCTTGGGGCTTATTCTCTTCGTGTGCATGCACTTTGGGTAAGCCAGCATTGAAGTTGAAGGTTTGATGGTAGATCGGGTGAGAGAAGGGGAGCTCAACGAACTCCAATTCAGGAAACACCTTTTTCATCATCGGGCGAATGAACTGATCCATGCCGTAGTTATCCGAAATATGAAGAAATCCGCCACCTTCTAAATACAGTCTTAGATTCTCCGCTTCACTTAAACTGAAGACCACATTGCCGTGGCCTGTTAAGTGAACGAAAGGGTAGTTAAGAAGCTCGGGACTACCAACCTCCACATAAGGAACATCTTCATTGATATTCATGCGCAACTCTTCATTGCAGTACTTCACCAGATTAGGCATACTGGTTGGGTTGGAATAGTAGTCGCCCCCACCATTGTATTTAAGCACGCCAAACTTGTAGGTAGGCTGGCCGCTCATGGAGAGTAATAAGAAAGCAAGAGCAATGAAGAACAGTTTCTGCATGCGGTAAAGTTAGTTCTTGGCGTAGTTATTTGCTGATGACATAATCATAAACGGCAGGAGGCGCGGCTAAGTATTTACCTATGGCTTGCTTAAGCGCTTGATGCGTACCGTGCGCTTGGTAGGTATCGTAGTCATTTCGGTTTTTGAGAATGATCTCCATCGCCACTTCATATTCGCGCAACGCTCTTTTGTCGTTCAGGTCTTCGAACGCCCCCATCGTCATATCGTGAATCACTTCTATGGCTTCAAGCGTTCGTAATTCAGTTAAGAATGCCTCTTGATCCACCGAATCCTTTAAGTCGAAGAGAACCACGTGTGCGATCATACCGGCCTGTTCGTTGGTTGCTTTTTCAGAGGTAGGTTCAGTAG
>CAZPEQ010000190.1:0-5540 GCA_964585605.1 uncultured Weeksellaceae bacterium
ATGGTCATGGGTTTCCCTGGAAGTACTGATCGATTCTTGAGCTCACACGGTGTAAAATTGGCGCTTGACGTTGAGCAGCCTTCTCGCGTGAAAATCCGCGGCGAAAAATTGGATATCATGAAGCGTTACATGGATGCGGACCCTGCGGTACGAATCCAGTATGCATCTAAGTACGCGCAAATCAGTAACTACTGGAAGTATTTCATTGGTCAGCAGAAAGGTTTGAAAAACCTGAAAGTATACGACAAGAAAAAAGCGCAGGAAGATGAATTGATGGCTTGGGTGAATGGCAGTGCAGACCGCAAAGCTGAGTATGGCGAGGTCGTGAACTTGTTAAGTAAAGGATATACGGACCGTACACAATATGAAAAGGCATTCACCTATATGCAAGAAGCGGCTTTCGGCTCAGAAACCGTGATCTTCGGTTTCCGCCTTTCGCGCTTGTACAGGGCATTAGGAGAGGAAGAGGTAGATATGGATCGCGTGAAGCAATTAAAAGAGGCGGTGAAAGCTACTGCTGATGGTCACTTTGCGGAGTTCAGTAGCAACATTGACCGGGAAGTAACAAAAGCGATGTTCGAAATGATCAGCGCAGAAGTACCCGCAGACCTGCAGCCGGATGTGATTCAAACAATCAAGTCTAAGTACAAAGGCAATTTCCAAGTATGGGCGGACAAAATGTTCGCAACTAGCATCCTCACCGACCGCACGCGTTTAGATGCCTTTTTGGCCAACACTTCTACCAAGAAGATGAAGAAGATCATGGATAAGGATCTTGGTTTCAGTGCTTCTAACAGCTGTTTGAATCACTACTTCACCGTTATTCAACCGAAAATTGCAGGCTCAGAAGCAGATATTTCCAAAGGTTATCGCTTAATGGTGAAAGCCATGCGCGAAATGAACCCAAGCAAGCAGTGGTACCCGAATGCGAACAGCTCTTTGCGTTTGACCTATGGTGTGGTTGATGACTACTACCCAGCTGACGCCAAGCACTACAATTTCGTTTGTACGCAGAAAGGCATACTGGAGAAGGAAGACAATACCAACCCAGAGTTCGTTGTACCAAGTCACCTACATAATCTTTTGGAGAAGAAAGACTTTGGCCAGTACGCTGATGAGAATGGCGACCTGGTCATTTGCTTCATCAGCAATAACGACATTACGGGCGGCAACTCTGGAAGCCCTGTGATCAATGGCAATGGCGAATTGATCGGTATTGCCTTCGACGGCAACTGGGAAGCTATGAGTGGAGATATTGCCTTTGAACCAGATCTCCAGCGTACCATCAGTGTTGATATCCGCTATGTATTGTTCTGCATTGACAAGTATGCAGGAGCAGGTCACCTCGTAGATGAAATGACCTTGGTCAGAGGCAAGAAGCCAAGTGCATCTATGGATGAGAAAATGATGGATAAGATGGAAGGCGTGAAAGAGGCTATGCCTCAGAACTGATTCTTCTGAAGAATGTTATTGAAAGCCCTGAGGCCGTGCCTCGGGGCTTTCTTTTTTATAGCCCACAATATCCAATAGTGAATTCTACTGCGTGCCGAAATGACTGTGATATCAAACAGTTTTTTGCCTTTCCTCTCGGCAGAATAGCTTAGGCTATTCCTTCTCAACGAAAGTCTTGACCTCATAATCATTTCGACCCTCGCAACGAACTCCATTGCAAAATGTGGGTTGAATTCCATAGCGGAGCGGGGAGAATTCGGTCTTGCACCTTGACAAAGTAGTGCCGCAGGAAACGATATTTAGCCTGTAGACGATACGCAGCTAAACAGCGTTTACCAGTTGGTCAACTCCATGGGGATCATTCAAAAACAGGCAGTACGCACAACTACCGTAGTCTTCGCAGGTCTCGCAGTTGGTGTATTGTCGCGCATTATCATGCCCTTTGTGCTTAGCAAAGAGCAAATCGGTTTGCTCGCGCTGCTTGATTCTGTTTCGGGCCTGTTCGCGGCAATTTTTACACTTGGTTTTGTGCAGATCGCGATAAGGGGTTTTCCAAAATTTCGGGATGAAACCAATGGCCATCATGGCTTCCTCCTACTAGGGATAATTATTTCAGTGATCGGAGCCGTCATCGGTTCCGTTGCCTATTACTTTCTGCGACCGATTGTGTTTGGCGACGCGGGCAACAGGGATCTACTTGAGGCGTATTCGGTATTGATCATACCCATTATCGTGTTTCGCGTACTATTCAAAAACCTAGACGCATACGTGCGTATGCTATTCAGTTCAGTCGTTGGAGCATTCCTAGAGTCGTTCTTGCTAAAGGCGATTATTCTGATCAGCATCTTACTGTTCTGGGTAAAATGGTTCGATTATACAGCCTTAGTCTATGCCTATTTACTGGCCTTCAGTTTACCGGGTATCATTGTTATGATCGTCTCCTTCAAGAAGACCGTGAACGTAAGCCTTCCCCACCCGAACCTGCTGAGTCGGAGTACGCTCAAGGAATTCTCCACGTACAGTTTTTTCGGACTCTTAGCGACCATTTCAGGTACCATCGTGATCACGGTCGATCAGATCATGATCACACGTATTACGCAGAGTGTAGCTGACGTAGGCGCTTATTCCATTCTCTTCTTTGCAGGAGCCTTGGTAAGCGTACCCGGGCGGGGAACATTGCGGATAGCCACGCCCATTCTCGCAGAAGCTTGGAACAGGAATGACCTGGAAGAGATTCACACCGTATACCGTAAATCGTCCATTACCAACATGGTGAGCAGTACGTTCCTGTTCGTGGTGGGTTGGGCTTGCTTAACTAGCGCGTTGACTTATTTACCCACTTTTCAATATGCGAAGTATGTATACTTGTTCATTGGCCTTGGCCAGTTCTTCAACATGCTTACCGGTGCGAACCAAGAGATCCTTGCGACTTCCGCGAAGTACAAAATGAACTCGTATTTCAACGTCGTACTAGCGCTCCTGGTCATTTTGCTGAACCTCTTCTTCATACCGCGCTACGGCATTGTTGGTGCTGCAATCGCCTCGTGTATAGCCATGGTGATCATCAACCTGATCCGTTGGTATTACTTAAAGTTGCACTTTGGTCTACAACCTTTGACCGGGGCAACTGGTAAACTCTTTATTATTGGCATTGTCCTTTTTGCCGTGGCGCATTGGGATCCGTTAACCTTCCACCCCTTAGCGAATATTGCGATCTACTTGATCGGTTTCTCGTTGTTGTACTGGCCATTGGTATTGAGGTTGAAGCTTTCTCCTGATATCAATGCATTCGTGAACAAACTTGCCGCCCACTTCTTACCTAATTAGCAAAGCCCAGGCGACTAACCTAGGCTCAACTATCAGCTCACCTGAATATCCTAAATATCATGTGGCGGCGTATACGTTCAATTCATTTCCACGGGCATAATTGAATGTCTAGGCTTCGTTGCTTACGCCCCGCGGGGATCGGCTGTAATTTCATTGAAGTGCCTCGGTAGCCATTTTCCGCTACTTTAATCTCCAACTCCTTCTGAGAAGGAACGAATAGGGCATACCCACCATCTCCATTGGTTTCTGTAATGGCCAGCATTTCGCCATCTGCATTGTAAAGTTCTACCGTGCAGTAAACTGGTTTTCCTGTTTCTGCATCCAAGGTTCGTCCGTGTACCTGCACGCGCCAGTTTTGTTGCGCCATTGCAGTTATAGTCAGCAGGCCAAAGAGTGATCCGGTTAGGAAAGCCTGTATCAACATCAGGTATTAGTACGCCTACAGATGACGCGGAGTTCCCGAATTGTTAGACTTCTCGACGAAAGCCAAACAAGCACCGACGGAAGCCACAACAGGGCCGACGACCATTCCTATAAACGGCACCTTCATGATCAGGTTGAACGCAGCTCCATTGCCTATTACCAGCCACCGATCAGCACGGATATTGCGTATTCGTTGCGCAATACCGGCCTTACGGCGTTCGTGCACATAGTCGAACGTTGAGAAGCCATAAAAATAGGACGATATCAGAAAAAGTAACGCAACCCAAAGTGGCGCCAAGAAAGGCATAAGCAGGGCACTTATCCATAAGATCAATGCTAAGAACAACTCAATTGAGGCATTGCGTGTGGCGATCAGCACGCCCCTAAAAATGTCTTTAAAGAATTGCCCCCACTTGAACGGGTATTCGTTGCCCATCAAGATCTCTTCGGTTCGTTCGCTAGCATACGCCATTACAGGGGAAAGCAAGACCAGTACAATGTATTTGTTCAAGAACAGCCCAATGAATATGGCTAAGGCGCTACCCACAACACCTGCAGCTATAGCCGCATAGCTGAGGAAACCATTCTTGACCTTATCCCAATAGCCCCAAAGCCCGTCACGAACAGCTCTTGGCCCATCCTCAGTCAACATACCGTCGATCCAGCCTTTCAAATCTGAATACAGGTCTAAGCCTACTACAATGAAGACGACGACCAGTAACACCCAAACCACCACGGGCAGGATGAACAACCAGGTCATACGGTGCTTCCTGATAAAACTATATGCATTCAAGAAATTTCGAATACCCACTTTGGCTTCAGAAATCTTGCTCATTGCCGAAAGATAACCGTTCACATGCGGTGCCCTGAAGCCGTTAACGTAATTTCGCAGGCCTCATGGAATTTTCAACGCTTACTGCTATTTCGCCGATCGACGGTCGTTACAGGGACAAGGTCGAAGACCTTCACCACTGGTTCTCCGAATTTGCCCTCATCAAGTACCGCTGTGCTGTTGAGATTGCCTACTTCGAGTTTCTGTGCAAGATCCCGCTTCCCGAACTGGCAGATATAGATAAAGAGGCACTTGCTGCGGTAAAACAACGCGTGATCAAGCTGGATCTTGCCGATGCGCAAAAGATCAAAGAGATTGAGAAGACGACCAACCATGATGTGAAAGCGGTGGAGTATTTCGTCAAGGAGATCATGGATGCACATGGACTCACGGCCTATAAGGAGTTCATCCATTTTGGCCTTACCTCTCAAGATATCAATAACACAGCCATACCCATGGCGCTAAAGCACTTCTGTAAAGAACTGTACCTACCTACCTTGCGTAGCTTGGTTGCTGATATTGCAGCTATGGCGCAAGAATGGAGTACTGTTCCTATGCTTGCTCGTACGCACGGTCAGGCCGCAAGCCCGACTATGGTCGGTAAAGAATTTCAGGTATTTGTTGAGCGTTTAGAGAAGCAATTAGAAGGACTTGCGCTGATTCCTATGACAGCCAAATTCGGAGGAGCTACAGGTAATTTCAATGCACATCATGTTGCTTATCCTGATATCAACTGGCCTGATCTGGTCAATACCTTTCTGTTCGAAGAATTCGGGTTGCAACGGCAGCAATACACGACACAGATCGAGCATTACGACGACATTTCGGCCTTGTTCGATTGCATGCGTCGGATCAATGTGATCTTACTCGACATGTGCCGAGATGTGTGGAGTTATGTGAGCATGAATTACTTCTCACAACGCACGGTTGAAGGGGAGATCGGCTCCTCGGCCATGCCGCACAAGGTGAATCCCATTGATTTTGAAAATGCAGAAGGGAATCTTGG
>CAZPEQ010000191.1:0-4347 GCA_964585605.1 uncultured Weeksellaceae bacterium
TTCAAACGCATTGACGTTTGGTTGTTAGGCGATCGACTGGACGAAAAAGTAGAAGAACGCATCCACGCCTCTCTTGATCAATACAAACTGGAGGGTGCGAAATTGCGCATATTCCAAGGCACGCAACAGGAGAACAATATCGACATGAACGAGGTAGGTAAACAGGTATTTGAAGATCTGTACACCAAGAGCGAACAACGCGTCCAAGAACAAAATGATCGCATTGCGGAACTGGAGTCTGAGCTTGCGGCCATCTCTGCGAATCGATTGCCCTTAAAGAATATTGTACAAGAAGCCAAAGCTGCTTACCCCGGACTTACCGAATTCACCATGAACAAAAACTTGCTCTATCATACTGAGCGTTTGGCCCCCGACACGGCGCTGGTGACTTTAGTGAAGTTCGACCGCCGGATCCGTGACGCGGAAAAAAGTCGTTTCGCGGATTGGGTGAAAGTTCGCACGATGATGGATTCCGTCATCGTTGTGGTCAGGCAATGACTGGTTAACTTCACCGCGATGCCAGGCGTTATTCTTGAAACCGCGCGTTTGATACTGCGAGAGTACGAAGAGGTCGATGCACCGCATATGTTCGAGTTAAACTCCGACCCCGAGGTACTTAAATTCACTGGCGATATTTCGTTCCAAAGTGTTGACCATGCGCTACAGCTGATCACAAACTACCGCGCATATGAAGAACACGGATACGGCCGATGGTCATGCATTTTGAAGGAAACGCAAGAGTACCTGGGTTGGTGTGGTTTGCGCAAGGATAACCACGGTATCGACACAGATATCGGATACCGCTTTCATCGCCGACATTGGGGGAAAGGTTACGCAACCGAGTCGGCAGCTGCATGCGTAGAATTGGGATTTAAAACATTTGGTTTACCGCAAATAATAGGTCGTGCTAAGCACGAGCATGTTGCCAGTATTCGTGTACTAGAGAAGTTAGGGTTGACCCACTCACATGATGGCGATAGTCAAGGCGATTGGGTTGCTATTTACGTAAAACACAACCCATACCAATAAAGACCGCAGCTTGAACACCTTAGTTGTCATATTATTCCTTCTACCAGCTGCCTACGCACTCCTGTACTTACTTGGAGACAACCTAAAATATTCAAAGCTTTTCATGTTCAATAAACCCTTGAGCAACAGCGAATACGATTACCTGATTGATATTTTCCCATACTTCAAACGACTTACCGCCAATGATCAAAGAGAATTCGCGATCCGAGTACATGATTTCATATTCGAAAAGGAATTCACCGGAAAGGGAATTCAAGTGACGAGCGAAATGAAGTTGTTGATCGCCGCGTACGCTACACAAATAAGTTTTGGTTTACCACGGACGATTCTACTCCACTTCAAGAAAGTGGTTGTGCACCCAAAACCCTATGTTGCTCACTCAGGCCTCTTACATAAAGGGGAGGTTAATCCGATAAGCGGACATATTCACCTATCCTGGCCAGACCTCTTGCAGGGTTTAGCTGACCCTTCAGATGGCATTGACTTGGGCATCCATGAAATGGCGCATGCGTTGTGGTTTGAAGATGACATCTTCAACGCCGAAATGGACTTCTTATCTCAAGAAACAAAAGCGCAGTGGCAAACAGAGGCTCAGCACTACGTCCGCGCCATGCGCGCTGGGAAGAAGACCATATTCCGGAAATATGGTAGTGTGAACACACGCGAATTCTTCTCTGTTGCAGTGGAGCATTTCTTTGAACGTTCTGAAGAATTTCTACAGCATGAGCCTCAGTTATATGGCATATTAACGGAGCTTCTGGGTCAAGACCCTGCTAACCGGATCTATCGAATAGAATGACTCGCACTAACGGCGAGGTGTGCAGCATTAGTATTCCAATGCTCCATTAGGGCAGTTGCTCAATCCGTGTGTTGGTAGGAACCGAGCCCCCTATGTTCACTAAGATCAGGTCTCTATCATTCGACACCCCTACGTATTTGACCACACCATCCAAATTAACGTCCGAACTCAAATAGCCTTGCACAACGCTTGTCGGAACACTTCCTCCAATATCGGTCAACACGATATCTCTGTCATTGTTGATCCCAACGTATTTAATCAAACCATCACCTGAAACATCTCCCTCCCATAATCCAAAGCCACCTACCAATTGTTTCATAGGTTCCGTACCATACGCAGGAGGGCTTTGACTTGAGAAATCCAGGGTCGTCGTAGTAGAACCCAACGGTAAAGCGGTTGATGACATGACCCCCAAATGATTGCGATGCAATACCGCTACGAAATACTCATCGCTTGGTATGCAAAATGATACTGCACCCATAGTCTCTGCTGAGACCACGTCACCATCTCGTTGAAGAATCGCAGCTCTAGACTCAATAACAAGTGTTGAATCCGCCTTATCCCTTAGTTGAACCAACACCCAGTCCACCATCGCATTCGGGCCTGGCACATTCAGCATGATCGGAGAAATCTGATCCGCATAATCAACGATATGACCCAAGGCCGAATAAGGTTCGCTCGATGGAATCAGCCCCTTTAATCTCAACGAGTCGTACATCATTTGCTCATTCGCGTCGTACGCTCCTGACACGAAGAGCTTAGGAGCTATCCTAACATCCTCGCAGACCTTACTGCAATCTACGCTGGAGTATGTTGCCATAAAAGACGACCGTGCGCTACTGCCTGGGATCACCGCTCCCCCGGTCGGGTCAAAATCCAAGGTATTTGTAAAATCACCTGCGAGGTGGATCTTACCCTCATCCGTAACAGATATGGCATTAGATCGATTGTCACTAGCAGCATTGTTCAACGCGAATCCCCAATGAAACATCCCATCATGCGCATATGAAGCGACAAAAATGTCAGGATCCGCAAAATTGCTTGCTGTGGATAAAGACAGGCCTGCCGTATCCAACTCCAACTCACTACCACCTGGACTATTGAGCCCACCAAAAAAACCAGTGACCAACAGTTCACAATCATTCACTGCCAACGAAGATGTTCGCACATCAAACGCATCCAATAACCTGCCCCACTGGTAATTTCCAAGACTATCAAGCTTTACAACATAGGAGGAGAAAAAACCTGTTACTGTTGCTATAACCGTGTTGCCAGCACTGGGATCTAAATCTGTGGTCCCACGCGTGGCAGTTGTCAAATAGCATGAGCCGTTAAATGATTCAATATCAGTCGTAGTCGTGAAGGATGTCCCACTCTCAATAACACGTCCCCATTTGTAATCACCTTGCTCATCTAGGTGTATGACCATTGCACCACCGAATCCTGTAAACATGTCCACTCCTGGCCCAGGATCTAGATCGATAGTTCCTGCGGAATTAATTCCACCAGTGTAGGTAGCTAAGAGGAAGATCTCTCCATTGGGCTCGACCTCAACAAACGCATCTCCTTGAGAAACCACAGGTCCGACATGTTCCACCCATTGAAAAAAACCATTTTTAGTCAACTTCAATAGAAACACATCCCTAAAGCCAACAGGTTCTGCATTTTGCACACCACCATTGGGATCAAAGTCCACTTTCGATTCGAATTGACCTGCAATAAGCAGATCACCGTTAGGGTCAATGTCAATATCTGTAACCGATTCAAACGCAGCTGGATCCCCAAGCGTACGGATCCAAACGAAAGTCCCACTGGAGCTATACTTGGCAACGAAGATATCAGAAGCGTTACCCCCAACCACAATTGCAGTTCCAGGACCAGGATCAAAGTCCACCTCCCCTTTGAATAGGCCAACAACATATACGTTGCCAGCAGTGTCTACGGCAACCGCAGCACCTCGTGAATTCGGCAGCAAATTATTACTGACCGGCGAGATCGCACTGCCCCATACGAACAGTCCATTCGCATCCAGTTGTTGGATATATGTTGCGCCCGCACCAAGATTGGTGACATTGAAAAGTCCAGCACCAGGATCCAGGTCAAGCGTACCTCCAAAATGTCCTATGGTAACCACTGAGCCATCCAAATTGACTGCCTGCGATATCGCTCGATTTTCAATTCCGTTGTCTAAACTTCGAACCCAATCCAACTGTTGAGCAAGCATGAAAGGAACTGACCCCAGCAAACCAAGCAAAAGAAAAACTAATTTTTTCATTTTTAATTTCATTCATAATGCAAGAGATTTAGTGTTGAGAGATAGGCCAGCATACTTACCCCACTGCAATAGTATAGGCACATCCAATCGACGGCGATCCGCTCAAGTAGCTATGTAAAACTACATAAAGTTGGTTGAAATCTTCCTGCATTACCAGAAGTAGCCTATACTAGGCTAACAGAACCTCAATCTGAACAATCCGAAGGATAACTGCATGGGCTCACCAAACACTGTAGCATATCGC
>CAZPEQ010000191.1:4447-5513 GCA_964585605.1 uncultured Weeksellaceae bacterium
TATATCAACTAACCACAAGAAACGATGACCGTTGAACCTCTTTGGCCTGCCACATTAAGTGCTTAGAAGCCTTCTGGTATTCAATGGAAATTGGTTAGTTTTGGGTATAACGCGTTGAGCTACGGGCGATGTTCGCGTTTACTGGTGAACATGCTGTTAAGGAAGCTCGCAAACCTACTGAGATAAAAGTCATTACCATGTACTGATGCCGTTGGAGATACGACTGAGCAATGATTCGGACTACAAGGCAATCAATGATTTCTTTAACCGTGCTCACAACATCCAACGATCAACATTGCGGGCTGACAGAAGCTTCAATGACTTCCGTTGGGAATTTATCGATTGTCCTAACGGAAAGGCGATTTATGCTATTGCCCTAGACGACCTTGAAGACGAAAAACAACCACTGATCGTAGGTATTCAGTGCGTGGTGCCTGCCAGGATGACTTCTTCCCGCGGACGGCGGTTTTGGGTTGGGAAAGCGGAAGACACACTTATTGATATCAGGGCTTCTTTCAAATACAGAGACACCGATATACTCCGGGAATTATCCTCCGTGTTAGAACAAGAATGCATGAAAAACGGCTTCGAGTTTCTATGGGGGTTCAACACTATTCCAGCGACCAACAAACGCCTAGGGTATGAGAATCCTTTTAGGTCAACCAATGGCATCTTCGTCGTAGACCCTGTGCCCGCGTTTAAAAACATTGCTGCACGACGACCAACGTTGCCCTTTGGAGGCAAACTAAAACTTGCTTTGCTCACCGGAGGCGCTTATCTGTACTCCCTAAAAAGCAAATTACTTGTTCGCACCAAGTATGAGCGTAGCGTCAATTTTGGCCTGAATGACAATGAAGGTCTACTACGACAGATCAATGACCAAAACGAGTTGTTTTTCTATTTGCAGGACAGTGCGTATTTTCAATGGAGGGTTACCGATAACCCACATCCAATTAAGTACAAATCGTATCAACTGTTTGATCGAGAAGATAACATGAGGGCACAGGTGATCTGCAGTATCAGAGACGATGTAGCTTTCATCGATCAGCTGCTATTTGATAAAACA
>CAZPEQ010000192.1:0-5502 GCA_964585605.1 uncultured Weeksellaceae bacterium
GGCTTGCGGGTCGTCGAGTAATAAGTCGCTGTCCAGTATAAAGACAGGCATGCCATGTTGCTTGAGCGCGCGAAACAGATCAACTTGATGGGCTATCCCAATGTCGTTCATAGTGGGTTGGGGCATGACCTGCGCGTAAGACGCAATCAATTGTTTGGGATCACGAATGAAGATAATGTTAGCCATATCCTGAAAGTGGTGTATGGGCAATTCATGCACGTGGTGCGCCATTCCCTTAATGAACAGGTGCGCTCTGTCTTCGATTGTCTTAAGCATTGCCATTACTTGGTCAACCGTGTTGGGTAGGCTTTCTAAAATGGATTCCCGCCCCGGGTGTTCGACCCGGTGATTCCTTAGGTAGTACGCGTAAAAAGGCTCGTCTACTACGGTGGTATCCGTCCGCTGCGCAAAGCTGTACATAAGAGCAGTACTCACATTGCGAGGGGAGGAAAGTAAATTGATGCGCATTGCACCGACTTATTTTTTCACGGCCTGCTCGTAAAGCTTTATCCAAGCTTGAACGGTGAATTTGCTGACCAATTCGCCAATGAGGTCGTACGGGATCTGTTCGATCTTTTTGAATCGGATGCAGCTCTTTCCCATATCAAGTTTGCTCGGAACATGCTTAGGATATTCTTTCACAAACCAATCTAACGTTGGCTTATCGGCATACATGCCCATGTGGTACACCGCAATGAAATTCTTTTGCGAGGCAACGTTCAAGAAGGGGAGTGGCTGTTCCGGCTTGCAATGGTAACCATCTGGATATGTTGAGTGTGGTACGACCCAACCAAGCATGCCGTACGTGATCTCTTCATTAAACCCTTTAGGTAGGTTTTTATTAATCACGGAACGCAGCTTTTTCAAAGCTGCTTGTCGGTCAGCAGGTTGCTCTGCAATGTATGCTGCTGGAGTGGAAGCAGTAGAAGCCATTAGTGCGCACCTTTTGCGGCAAGATAACGCTCTGCGTCTAGTGCTGCCATGCATCCTGTACCTGCAGCAGTAACCGCCTGGCGGTAAATATGATCAGCGGCATCTCCTGAAACGAAAACTCCTTCAACATTCGTCCATGTGCTGTCCGGTTTATGTGTCAAGTATCCCGTCTCATCCATGTCCAACCAGTCTTTGAATATGGCGGTGTTAGGTGTATGACCAATGGCAACGAATAACCCGGTTGCATCAATCTTAGTTTCTTCTCCTGTTTTGTTGTTTACAGCCAGGATCCCTTCCACGGCCTTATCTCCCAATACGTCCTTTACCTCCGTGTTATAATGGACCTGGATCTGTGGCGCACTGAACACGCGATGCTGCATGGCTTTGCTTGCTCTGAACTCATCGCGCCGAACCAACATGTGCACTTTAGGGCAGAGTTTAGCCAAGTAGGTAGCTTCCTCTGCTGCAGAATCTCCTGCGCCAACCAAGACCACTTCTTGCCCTTTATAGAAAAAGCCATCGCACACGGCGCAGGCAGTAACTCCCCCGCCAATATCGCGCAGCCTGATCTCATTCTCAAGACCCAGCCACTTGGCACTGGCACCTGTTGAAATGATTACCGTATCGGCGTGCATTTCTGTCTTTTCATCAATCCATACCTTATGCACTGGTCCTGTAAAGTCAACCTTCGTGACCCATCCGGCGCGAACGACCGTTTCGAATCGTTCCGCTTGTGCCCGCAGATCCATCATCATTTCAGGTCCTGTACGGCCTTCTGGATATCCCGGAAAGTTATCGACCTCAGTGGTTTGAGTCAATTGACCTCCTGGAAGGGGGCCTTCGATCATGACCGGTTTCAGGTCAGCGCGTGCTGCGTATATAGCTGCGGTATAAGCCGCCGGCCCTGATCCGATGATCAGGCACTTTACGTGTTCGATTGTATCGCTCATGGCCAGCAAATGTACTCGATCCAGCTAATTGAAGGCGAGGTCTAAGGCAGGCAGATAATCGTATCTAAACTAACACCGAGACCGGCCCAGATCCCCAGCCCTCCTTCTATATTGCTTCGAACATTAGCAGGTGTGGTAAAGAGGTCTCCCGCGCTGATTACGTTGTTCTCAAAGGTTCGGTAGAATTCGTATTCATCCTCATTGATACTCAGGAATCTGACGACTACCGTATCACCGACTTTAAACAGATCTTCTTCTGCATTCTGATCATCGGGCTTGTCACTGTTTGGTGCCGCTCCCCGAAATGCGAAGAATTCAAATTCTATTCCATTGAAGAACTGATCGGTGAATGCAGAACCAAAGGGGGCAATGAAATTAGGATCCTTCACTTCATTCGTTCCCGGGTAGCGATTTATTCGCCGTGCCATCCAACGGTAAAAATTGCCCGTTGTATCTGGATCATCGAGAATGGCCCAAGCTAAACCGAGGGAGTCGTTATCTAGCGAATCTTCCAACTGAAACCAAGTGGTATCTAATGCCACCGGGTTAGGGATCGTGCTGATAGATGTCAAGGTATTGCCTTCTGCTTGTACTTCAAGCGAGTATGTCTTTCCTACTGCGCCGATCAATGGTGTTGCCGGGTCAAGTATAGTGTAAGCACATATATCGACAGCGAGTAACAAGTCTGGTGATAAGCCTGTGGCTTCGGCAACAAGAGGAATAAGGGCGGGTGGTAAGCTCTGACTGCAGATCTCATCGAGAAGAACCGTATTGACGCCATCAGACACGCTTATTTGTGCACCTTCAACAAAAACATTACCAATTGAATTGAGGTCGGTAGGCTCGAAGAAACCCTGCGTGCGTGTGAGGAGGACGATAGGTGGTTGTCCTGGTTCAATACTTCCTTCAACTACCAGTTTGGGTTCAGTTTCAGGCAAAACCACGTTGATGTCTTTTTGGCAAGACCCAAATAGTACTCCAAATGCGAATAAAGCCAATATGTATCTGCTTGTTGCCATCAAAATTCAAAGTTCCAAGTAATAGAAGGTAGGATTGAGAAGAGTGATACCTGTTGCGCATTCACTTCCAATTCTCCGGACGCCAGATCTCCACTGTTCTCAAAGAAAATGAAGTAAGGATTCGCTCGATTGTAGACGTTATAAATGCCAAAAGTCCAACTGCTTATGACCTTTTTGGGAACGGTAATAAGTTCTCCGCTTTCAGGGTCTTTTACCTCTTTCGTAGGGTTGCCGTTCAGTGTAGCGGAAACATCCATTCTATGGTAGGGGGCTAAACGGAATCCATTCCGATCGACAAATTCGCTTACGATCTGCCCGTTGATGAGGTATCGATTAACAGGAAGGGTAACCGCTTGACCCGTTGCATAAACAAATGCAGCGCCAAGCGTGACCTTCTTGTTCAACTCAAAGGAACCCACTATGGAAAGGTCATGGCGACGATCCCAACGCGAAGGGAATTCTCGACCCTCATCAATCTCATCAAATTGCCGAATCGTTTTGCTCCACGTATAGCCAAGCCACCCCGTAAGCCGTCCTTCTCTTCGTTTTATAAATAGTTCTGCTCCGTATGAATAGCCCGAACCAAATACGAATTGGTCGTCAAAATTGGCATTGACTGTGTTTTGAGGGTCAGCTCCTTCTTCATATTCAACCAAGTTGTCTAGGTCTTTGTAATATGCTTCAATAGAGGCCTCATACTTATCGTTAAAAAGCTCTTGGAAGTACCCCGCCGCATACTGCCACGCTACTTGAGGCTTTACCCGTTCCGAGGAGGGTAACCAAACATCGGTTGGCAAAGAAATGCTAGCAAAACTAGCTAAATGAACGAATTGCAAATTTCTCGTGCCACTCGCTTTTAAGCTAACATCTTCGTTCAGTTTATAGCGCATAGAAAGGCGAGGTTCCAGGCCGTTGTACGCCGCAACGGTTTCTCCTCCTGAGTAATCAATCACGTTTTGCAATTCTCCTGCACTATCAAATACACGGAACTTATACGGTCCTACGTGTCTGAAATGCGCAAAGCGTAGTCCTGCATTCACGCGAAAGTTATCGGTAACGTCAAATTCATCTAGGGCGTAAAGTGCTACTTCATGTGCGTTGAGACTGACCTGCTCTCCAGTATCGAATTCCACATCGCCACTGTTGGCCTCAACCGTATTGGGCGTGTACGTGTGGTATATATACTGCCCCCCATACTTGATTTTGTGATTTACATTAGGGTAATAGCTAAAATCAAGCTTTAGCCCATAGTCTTTGATCCCAGAAAACAAATTGAACGCAAATTGACTTTGTTGTGCACCGAACTCGAAACGGTAATCACTGAAAGTGGCCGTTGCGTTCAAGAACAACTTAGGGTTGAACAGGTGGTTCCATCTAGCCGCAACCGTGGCATTGCCCCAAGGAATGCTGAACACAGGGTCGCTATTATCATTGGTGTCGAAGTCAAATACATCTCTGCCGAAATAGCTGCTCAAGTAAACACGATCCTTAGGCCCTAAGCGATAGTTAGCTTTTGCATTGATATCGTAAAAGAAGTACCTCGTTCCTCCAAAATCGGAATCTTCCGGAATGAACGGTTGGGTCAGAATATCTATGTAGGTGCGCCTACCTGAAACGATGAATGATCCTACATCCTTCTTTAATGGGCCTTCCAGTGTGAAACGAGAGCTGATCAAGCCGATTCCACCTTCTCCGTGTAATTCCTTCATATTCCCATCTCTCATGGTGATATCAAGTACGGAAGAAAGTCGGCCTCCGTAATTAGCGGGCATACCTCCTTTGATCAACTCTACGTTCTTGATCGCATCAGCATTGAAAATGCTGAAAAAACCGAATAGGTGAGCTGCATTGTACACGGTAGCCTCGTCAAGCAATATCAAATTCTGATCAGGACCTCCCCCCCGTACGTAGAAGCCACTGTTTCCTTCGCCATTGGTTTGCACACCAGGTAAAAATTGAATCGCCTTAATGATGTCAACCTCTCCTAGCAGAGCCGGGAGTGTTTTCAGTTGATCCACCTCCATTTCTACCCGTCCCATTTGAGTGCCGTCCGTGTGTTCGCCCTTCTTTCCGACAACCTCAACCACTCTGGTTGTTACGACAGAAGAAACCATATCCATGTTCATGGTAATATCCTTATCCAGTACAATCGGTATTTCTTGTTCTTTGAAACCAATGAACCGGGTAACTAAGGTGTATTCGCCTTGTTCAACAGTAAGGGAGAAAAAACCGTAGGTATTGGTAGAAGTCCCTTTTAAGGTTTCTTTGATATACACCGTACTTCCTATAAGTATCTCACCAGAAGAAGCATCTCGTACATAACCACTGATCGTGAAATTTTCCTGCGCGTTCACTGTTTTCACCATGGATAGTATCCATAGCAAAGGCAGGAGGTATATTAGTTTAATCATTGCGCGCAGCAAAGGTATTAACGAAGGAAAACGCAGGCCAGTATTATATGGATGAACGGTATGTTAAAGTTGGAGCGTTACGGGGCAATTACATGGGCGGTAATCCATATTCTAAAAGAATCTTTACTTTGCACTTCCCACTGACCCTAGCGTATTCACCTCAATTACCTTAGGGCCGACTTCAGCTTT
>CAZPEQ010000193.1:0-5495 GCA_964585605.1 uncultured Weeksellaceae bacterium
AAGTGGCCCTGAACTTGCCTTTCAGCACTTGGTGAGCACCCATGTTACTGATGCAGACATGGAAGGTCTGGATCCAGAACTGCGGGAGCGAATTCGCAAGATCCAAAAGTTAGGACTTGGAGCGGTTGCTCCGAATATCAAACTACCTGACATGCGAGGAGATAGCATTGACTTGCACAGTGTCGTTTCAAAGAACGAAGCCACCTGCTTGTTTTTCTACTCCTCTTCTTGTGATCATTGTCATGAGCAAATGCCCGGCTTGAAGATCTTATATGAAGGTTTAAAGGATCACGGCTTTGACGTGATGGGTGTCGCCTTGGACACGGATACAGTTGAATTTAGAAACTGTATCATTCGCTTTGAGCTACCGTGGCCGTCCTATACCGAGCAGATGGCATGGGGCTCACCCGCGGCAACCGCCTTTGAGGTTGCGGCAACTCCATCGTTCTACCTGATCGATAGTGAGAGACGGATCATGGCAAAACCAAGTAGTTCACGTGCCTTGAAAGATATCTTAAAGCGTCTGCCACCGTTTCAAACACTGAACGAAACAGAAAAGTAGCTCGACGGCCACTTCAACTGGGCGGGAGCTTCTTGGAATAGCCCGTAGACCGTACTTCCTGAGCCACTCATCAATACGAAAACCGCACCTGCTGCGTATAAGCTTCGCTTAATGTCTGCTAATACGGGGTGAGCTTCAAATGCGTATGCCTCCATTGAATTGAACAGCCCCTCTTTCCATGTATCGATTGGTTGACGAGTTATGCGCGGTAGGTCGACGGATCTATTCGACATTGTTGTTTGCGAATAAGCAGTTCCTGTAGAAATATGGATGCCCGGGTTCACAAGGACCAGCTGAAGGCCAGAAAGGTCTAGATCTACGTCATTCAGTATTTCTCCCCTACCTGTGGCCAACTGCGGCTTTCCCTGTAGAAAAAAAGGAACATCACTTCCGAGTGTCTCGGCAATACCGGTTAATATCTTCGGTTTTAAAGGCTTTTCCGCGAAGTCATTGACCAACTGAAGCATAGCGGCAGAATTGCTTGATCCCCCGCCCAAACCAGCGCCAATAGGAATCACCTTGTGCAAATGCCCGCGCAAGCCCATCACGTCTGCGCGGTCAACTATTTGGGCATGTGCTTGTTGGCACAGGTCTTGGCCGCCGTCTAGAGGAATCGCAATGCCAGAATAACTCATCTCCAGCGATCCGGCAGGCAGGTCAGGTGCAGGAACTACCTCTAAGATGTCACACAATGGAATGTACGTCATTACACTCTCAATACGATGGAAACCATCGTCACGTCGAGAAACCACGTTCAGGCCAAGATTGATCTTGGCCCTTGGAAAAACGATCATATTGCAAAGATGACCGATTTGGAGTTTCGATTCATTCTTGTGGAGCCTACATTAGCGTTTCCTAATCGATACGGGATGCCGATTTTCCTAGAGTTCGAAAAGCCAATAGAAGAACTGCATGAGCAGTTAGAGAAGTTGAAGGAGGTCAACGAGAAGGAGAGCTCCGATAAGATCAAGGCTTCGATCAAAGAGATCGAAAAGAAGATCACCAAAACACGTAAAGACATCTACCAAGGGCTTACGCCATGGCAGCGTGTACAAGTGAGTCGACACCCTGAACGCCCTTATGCACTTAGTTATATAGCGGCCTTAACCGAAGGAGACTTTGTTGAATTACATGGCGATCGAGGCGTCAAAGATGATAAGGCCATGATCGGTGGTATTGGTACCATTGGCGAGCAACGGGTTATGTTCGTAGGTCAGCAGAAAGGGGTGAACACCAAAATGCGTCAGTTCCGGAATTTCGGGATGCCTAACCCAGAGGGGTATAGGAAAGCACTGCGGTTGATGAAGTTGGCTGAGAAATTTGAGATTCCGGTGATCTGCTTGATCGATACGCCCGGAGCTTATCCTGGGTTGGAGGCTGAGGAACGAGGACAAGGGGAGGCCATTGCGCGGAACATCTTTGAGATGACCCAGTTGAAAACGCCGATCATTTGCGTCATTATTGGCGAAGGTGCCAGTGGTGGTGCGTTGGGTATTGGAGCCGGAGATAAGGTGCTGATGATGGAGAATACATGGTATTCCGTGATCAGTCCTGAAAGTTGCTCTTCCATCTTGTGGAGGAGTTGGGATTACAAAGAACAAGCAGCTGCCGCCTTGAAACTCACGCCGCAGGACATGCTGAAGAATGGCTTGGTTGATGGTATCATCAAAGAACCCAATGGTGGTGCTCATACCAACCATAAGAAAGCATTTGATCTGGTGGGAAAGGCCATCTTGGCGGAACTTGAGCCACTTGTAAAGGCGAGTACGAGTCGAATGGTGGAGCGAAGAATGAAGAAATTCTTCGAAATGGGCGAAGTGGAGAAGAGTAAGTGACCTACTTGTTCTGCACAACAAAAACCCGTTGAACGGGTTCTCCAAAGGAACTTACTATAGTTGAATTACCATTCGAAGGATCAAGGGCCAGGACTTGAGAACCTGTTGCGGCATACACGGCACCGGTGATCAGGTCGTAGTCCATATCCCGAATACCCATGCCCGCTGCTATGGGCAGCAAATTATTGTTGGTATAGGTGTATCGGTATACCGCTGAAGGTGTGGCTACGATGTAGAGGTCATTCGTTATCTGAACAACAGCTGCGATCGGCTCCCCTGGAATATCGCGCGGCTCGAACCCTGGCCCGAATTGACTATCGAATAACTGGATCACGCCGTCCGTTCCGCGATTCCCGAAAAGGACCCCCTCAGAACCTTGTCGAGGAAAGATTTCGATCACATCCTTGTCCATTGGGAAAACGCCCGCGGTTACGCCAGAAGGCTTGAAATAAGTGGCAAGCTGGAAACCAGCTCCCGCGGTTGATTCTTCTAGGCTCACGAATCGATCATTGATTACCCAGCCTCGGAGAGGTCGGTGGCCATTGGAGCTGGTTGCATTGAAAAGAGTTAGTCCTGTTTCGTTCCGCCCGCGAATGTTACCCAGTTCATCTAGCACGTAAACAAGCAGATCCTCGCGCACGAATCGCGCATCCCAGAAATAGGGAAGCGTGCCTATTCCTAAATTAGGTACAGACCATAGAACAGATCCATTCCCTGCATCAAGGGCAACGAGATCTCCAGTTACACCGCCACCGATAATGAACTGTTGATGGAAAGAGTTCATCGTTCCAACCGTTCCGTTCAATTGCATGGTAGATATCACCGTCGAATTGAACGCACTATCAGTTCGGTGAACGTTCACATTGCCAGACACCTCGGTAACAGCTATCAAACCTTTGAACGCCAAGGGTATTTCCTGCACGAACACAGAACGGAACGCGTTGTCGTCGTTAGTGCCGTCAGATGCGCGAACGGCGATTGTATAATTATTCGTAGGTAACTGGATCCGGTCGATCTCAATAGGTAAGATCACTTCTGCTTCAGGTTGGTTCAACATTAATGAACTCCTTTCCGAAACGGCGATCCCGTTATCCGTTAACTGCGCGCTTACCGATTCGATGTTCACATCGTCGGTAACGCGAATACGAACAAGTATGGTGTCAGTTACCATAAAAGAGGTGCCCGAACTCGGGGATAGGATCGTGACTTGGGGAGGGTTAAGGTCACCATCCTTCTCGCAAGCCGATAAGATCACCGCAGAACAAAGGATCAACAAAAAGTGAATGCGCATGTGTATTCAAAATTATAACGTATTGCCCTAATAGCTTAGTCTTCATGATCGTTGATAAGTAACATGCCTAGGGATCGTTAATAGCAGTGGGGGGGATGTTCATAATCCTTAACTTCATACTACTTGCCAAAATCTACATTTGGCTTCGCTGATGGCAGAGTTACAGACAACAAGAACGAACGAGAGGAGAAGGAAGGTGCCAAATGTAACAGACCCTGTTGCGGTCGGCGGGAAGTTACCACCACAAGCCACGGAATTAGAACAAGCAGTGCTTGGGGCGCTTATGCTCGAGAAGAATGCGGTCAATGAAACGATTGATATTCTGCAACCTGAAAGCTTCTACCTCGATGCGCATCAACGGATTTACGCTGCCATACACCAACTCTTCGGGTCTGATCAACCGATAGACATCCTGACGGTAACAGAGGAGTTGCGGAAACGTGCCGAACTGGATCTGGTCGGGGGGCCGTTCTACATCAGTCAGTTGACCAACAAAGTGGCAAGCAGTGCTAACGTGCAATACCACGCACGGATCATAAGCCAGAAGCACATCATGCGTGAACTCATTCGCATCTCCAATGAAACGATGAAGGATGCGTTTGACGAGACTTCAGATGTGTTCGATCTGCTGGACAAAACGGAACAATCGCTCTTTGAAGTGACCAGCGGTAACCTCAAAAAGAACTACGAGAAAATGGCTGATCTGTTGCACGGCGCTATGCAGCAGATTGAAAGTGCTAAGGAGAAAGGAGATGGTGTAAGTGGTGTGCCCACAGGCTTCGAAAAGCTGGATAAACTAACCTCTGGATGGCAGAACAGTGATATGATCATTGTTGCTGCACGCCCGGGTATGGGTAAGACGGCTTTCGTTCTGAGTATGGCGCGCAACATCACGGTAGATCACAAAAAAGCAGTTGCCGTATTCTCCTTAGAGATGTCAAGTACGCAGTTGGTTACGCGTTTGCTTGCCAGCGAATCGGGTATCTCTTCGGAGAAACTGCGTAAAGGAGATCTCTCTGAGAAGGACATGAAGATCCTTCATCAACACATCGCTAAGCTGGATCAAGCTCCGCTTTTTATCGATGACACACCTGCATTGAACATCTTTGAATTACGTGCAAAAGCACGGCGTTTGAAAAGTCAGCACGACATTGGCCTGATCATCATTGATTACCTCCAACTCATGACGGGGGGGGGCAAGAATAACAACGGTAACCGAGAACAGGAGATCAGTAGTATTTCCCGTTCTATCAAAAGTATCGCCAAGGAATTGGATATTCCGATCATAGCACTGTCTCAGTTGAGTCGCGCGGTGGAGACACGAGGGGGAGACAAACGACCCATGCTCAGTGACCTCCGGGAATCTGGCGCGATTGAGCAAGATGCTGACCTCGTTACGTTCATATACAGGCCCGAGTACTACAAACTAGATGTGGACGAGAATGGAGATTCGACTGCAGGTATAGGAGAGATCATTGTGGCGAAGCACCGAAATGGTGCGTTGGATACAGTTAAACTTCAATTCATTCCTGAATTGGCCAAATTCGCTGATTTGGAAGAGAACTCCTTTGGAGATTACGCCGACCTAGGAGGAGGCTCAGATAACTTCACGACGATCACTCGATCATCGCGAATGAATGAGGATGTCGATATAGAAGACAATTTCGGCCCAGCTCCTTTTTAAAACTGGTTTGAAGCCCATTCTTGCCTACGTTGTAGATACAAGGAGGTCGTCCGCCATCATTTGGACTCGCAGAGAGCATCGTATTGACAGGAATTGTACCTGTCAATTGTTCATGCAAATTCT
>CAZPEQ010000194.1:0-5462 GCA_964585605.1 uncultured Weeksellaceae bacterium
TTGCGTGTGCCCATGGCCGATAGACTTACAATGATAGGAGGGGGTAGTTGGGCCACTGCCCTTACCAAATGTTTTGTTGATAACGGTCAACACGTGACTTGGTGGATGCGTGATCCTGATCAGGTCAAACACGTCAAGGATCATGGTCACAACCCCAAGTACATGAGCCAGATCGATCTGGACATGAACAAAGTGCACCCGACCACAGATCTGGAAGAAGCGCTCAATGCATCAGACAAAGTGGTTTTAGCGGTCCCAGCAGCGTTTCTAGGCAATGTGTTGGAACAAATGCCAGTGAATGCGTTGAGTGAGAAGTGGGTTTTTTCAGCGGTCAAAGGCATTATGCCGGAGAGCTTAGAGATCGTGGGACAACACTTACATAGCAAGTACGACTTTAACCTTGCGGACTTTGGTGTGATCTGTGGCCCATGCCATGCAGAGGAAGTGGCCATGGAAAAATTAAGTTATTTGACCATTGCTTGCACGGATCCGGACAAGGCGGGTACCATGGCGGGTATGATCAGTACGCGGTATATGAAGACCACCTTGAGCGACGACATACATGGCACGGAATACGGTGCTATGCTGAAGAACATCATTGCTGTGGCCGCAGGTATCTATCATGGTTTGGGTTATGGAGACAACTTTCATGCGGTCTTAGTGAGCAGGGCCATTCAAGAAATGGAACGGTACATGGAAGCGGTGCACCCCATGACGCGTGACATCACGGATTCTGCTTACTTGGGAGACTTGCTGGTCACGACTTACTCCCAGTTCAGCCGTAATAGAATGTTCGGCACCTATGTGGGCAAAGGGTATTCAGTACGTTCGGCGCAGTTGGAAATGAACATGATCGCAGAGGGCTATTACGCGGTGAAGGGTGTTGTCGAGCTCAACAAAGAACTGGGTGTGGACATACCGATCTGTGATGCGGTTTATCGCATATGTTACGAGAAGATCGCGCCAGGCATAGAGATGCGTTTACTGGCGGATAAATTGGCGTGATATCCACTTTCCTTGTTCATTTTAACAATACCGTAAATGTCGTGCGTGTGACATATCGCATAACTTTGAGATTCAAACAAAAAATCTGATACTATGAAAAAACATTACTCTTTGATTTTAGGGGCTTTTGTAGCACTTGCGTTGGCTCTTTCTCCGACCCTATCTAGTGCGCAGTGCACAACTTGGGTGAACCCGTCTGATTCAACAGGCTGGGCTGATATCAACAACATGTTCGGTGGTGCTCCTTGTGATGATGGAACAGGTTGTCCGTTTAATGAGATCACGGCTTTTGAGATCTTTGCGGATGAAGCCTACTTCATGGACAATGTAGTAGCTGGTGGAGTGTATACCTTTAGTGCATGTAACGGAGCTGGTGGAGCAGGAACCGGTGGAACAGCGTGGGCAATAGAATTCACGATCGTTGCACCTTCTGGTGCAGTCGATGCTTCTGGTTTGGATGCAGGTTCTTCTTGTGCGCTTACATGGACAGCTTCTGAAGCTGGTTCGTATTTACTTGTGGTCTCAGAAGCAGGAGCTTGTGGAACATCAGCAAATGCGGCGGCGAACAATGGCTTCCCGGCTGTTTCTTGTGCAGCTGGAACGGCTTGTTCTACGGTTAGTGTCGATGAGATCGATGCAGCTAGTTCGATTTCTATCTACCCAAATCCTTCTACTGGCATCTACAGCATGGAACTAGATGTAAAACCAAGTCAAGTTCAAGTTATGGACATGAACGGTCGTATTGTACAGGACATTAATGTGCAGAACACGAACGGTGTTATCACGTTTGACCTCTCTGGTAAAGAGAATGGTGCGTACATCGTTAATGTGATCGCTGACGGTGTTCAGTTTGCAGAGCGTATCTCCTTGATCAAGTAAGGAACGCTTAAAAGCAGAAACGAAAAAAGGAGCGCATTGCGCTCCTTTTTTCGTTTCTGTTAAATTGCTTGATCAGCAACACCCACCACCATCATAGTGCCACGTAGACCCACTGACCAAAATATCTTCACGATCCAGCGCTTCAAGTTGTGCACCTGTTTTATCGCAAACAGCAAGAGGCTGATCCTTTAAAAGCAGGTGACCTGCGTTATCATCGTAATATTCTTCTTCACCAAAGTAAATAGCGGTCCTTCCGGTGAACACACAAGGACCGTCAGCGGGCATGGGATCCTTGATCGCGGCGACCTCAACACTTTCGATTAAAATATTCTCAGTGCTACCATAGCGCTTCGGGTCCAGAATACGGTAAGGACGCTTAGCACGTACCTCGATTGTACCAAAGCCCGCATCAGTTAACGCTTTGACATACTGGTTCAAAGGCATTGCCCCACTTAAGCACAGCGCGCGCAAACGTTCGTCATTCAGCAAATGTTCTGGCATGGCCTGTTCACAAATAGGATCGCTCATGACCAAGCGGCCATGTGGCTTCAACACACGGTACATCTCTGCCATGGCTGTTTTTACATCTTCCGTGCGGAAAATGTTGAACAAGCAATTCTGAGAAGCCACGTCAATACTTTCGTCTTCGATCGGCAGTGCAAGTGCATCACCTTTGCGCACATCAATGAACTCCTTCTTGAACCACGAATTCTGCGCCTCAGCTTCAACCATGTTCGCTTGGCACGCATCGATCATTTCATCAACCACGTCCAGACCAATGACAGCACCCGGCCTTCTACTGAAGTAACTGAACTGCAACAATTCCATACCACCTCCGATACCTACGTAAAGGACCGTGGGAGAATTATCGAGATCTCGCGGATGCACAGTAGAACCACAACCGTAGTTCATGCTTTGCATTTTGGCAGGAATATCCAAGCCTGGGAGTTTCCAAATTGGCGTGGTCGTACAACACAGTCCTACATCCGGGGTCAATGCCGCTTCACGATATACGTTTTCTGTAACTGTCTTTAAAGTATCCATTCGATTTCTTAAGCCTACAAAGGTAGAGTTTCGTTGATTCTTGCACGGTGTACGACCATATAAGGCCGCAGCAATAGTTCAATGGCGCTAGGAACCCTATAGTATGAGAAGCCGCAGTGGATCCAGACCACAACGTGTTCAATGTTGGGTTCTTGAACGCAGCGACTTATGTTCTCCTGTTGAATGTGTTGGAGTTCAATATCAAGCAAGTGTGATCGAAAACGCGTTCTATTTTCGCACGATGGATGTTTTACGATTTCACTGGGATGTCATGGGTATGGATGCTGAGCGGACGGCAGTACATTTTGAGAAACATCTGAAAGAGTTTTGTGGAAGTGAGCACATAGAACCCTTCCATACTTGGATAAGACATGATGGAGGACGAAGGATCGTTACACTTGAATGTGCGCAGAAACACTTGGTGTTGGTGCGAGATCGCTTGAAACCTCAACGAGCCGAGCGCGTGTTGGATGATGTTTAAGAAAGGCGGGACTACTGGCACCCTTCCGATATGGGCATTATCCAACTATTTGCCTGAAGGGGGTCATACTTTGCCGTTAGCAGATCCACATTGGGGTCGATTAAATACTGCGGCTCTCTGCCGTTGTAAACAACCTTGATGCGTGCGTGTAAGGAGTAGCCAACAAGTTCTTTTTTCAATGTTCTTTGACTCAGGTATTGGGCGAATTGCCACACCATAACGGGATTCTCGGCCATATACCTGTACTGCAGGGTATTGACCATAGAGAATAATTGATCCTGAGGTAATTCCGACTCTACGCCAGTTTCCCTATTGATCGCAACCAACTTCCACTCGACCACCTGACGACTTTGTATTTTCATGCGCCAAGAGAATTTGCGCCCTATCCCTGTCCAGTTCGAATTCCCCGGCAACAGGGCAGAACGAAATGGCAACAAAAGTTGCAAAACCATGAACGCGATCAGGAAATAGAGAACAGGTTTCTTGCTCGCATACTGAACATCGACTGTCTTCTTCTTCTTGCGGCTTGTTTTGACCACACGGTTCCGAAAACGATGTACGAACTTTCCCTCAGGTTCGAAGAAAACAAGCGTTCCGCAAAGCATGACATACGGGAAAATACCGATGTCGTCGAATAAGACCAACGCATTTAAAAGGTTGAAAATGACTACGGCAACAACACCAATAACGCGGGTGCGTTTAGCGAGGAGCAGAAACCCGATGGATAGGTCTATGGCTATACTCCCATAGGCAAGCAAATGAATGAACCACTCGCTATTAAAAGTTGACGAGGGGCTGGCTGTAGCGCCTAACAAGGAGCGAATAGGTTCTTGGCAAGAAACCCAATCCGGATTTAGTTTAGAGAGACCACCGTAGAAATAGGTGATAAAAAAGGCAGCTCTGAACAATTGCAGGTTCCAAAGCGGAACGGAACGGTCAGCATCAGTGCTGGTCTTGCGCAACGAGAAATTCCGATCGGCTTGCGTAAAACAGAAATAGAAGGCGATAAGACAAAAGAGGTAAAAGTGATTGTTGTAATGACCCTTTCCTAGAAAAAGTAAGTAGGTGAAACCGATCGTGAATAGGATGCTCGCTGGTTTGAAAAAAACACCAAGGCAAATGCCCACGGCTGACAACAACAAGAGTAGCATAAGACCCTGCATACCACCCTCAGAAAGCGGTTGTATCCAAGTTAAAAAGTCGTACTCAAAGGTTCCAATGGGGCCTAGAACACCCATTTCCACGAATTGAGCGGATTGGAAATAACCTATCTCATAGATCATAAATGCGCCGAACAGCGCACGAAACACGCCAAGTGAGAAACCATCTACTTTTCGCAGTAGAACATTGTTGAACAGGTCTTGCATAGGTGGCGCTGCGGTCGTTTGATAGGCAAGATAAGTATTGGCCCACAACCAGAATAAAGTGATGGGGGTTGAGCATCCTCAAGCGCAATAGTCTTAGTGTAGTTTTGTGCAATGGCCATTGATCAGCGCGTGTTCAAACGAGACCTTCAGATCCGCTGGGCGGATATTGATGCGAATATCCATATGCGGCATTCCGTGTATTATGAAGTGTGCGCTGAAATGCGCATGGGAATTCTGAAAGAAGTAGGGTTGACCATGAGCAAAATGCAAGAATTGAAAGTGTTGCCCATCATCTTTAGAGAGGAGTGCGAATTCTTAAAAGAGATCAAGCACGAAGATGAGATCGTGGTGGACGTAGCCATTTGCAAATTGAGCAAAGACTACCGGAAATTCTCATTTCGCCATCAGTTCATTCGTGGCGAAGAGGTTTGTGCCATTTCTGAAATGGATGGAGCCTGGTTGGATCACCGGGTACGTAAGATCACCGTTCCACCTCAGGTTACCATAGACTCCGTTGGACAAATTCCCAAGACGGCGGATTTTGAGTGGGTTTGACGCGGAAGGTGCCTTGACAGAAGAGCTTGATGATGTAGATATTAATGTGTGTTGAAGACTACCTTCAACTCCCTCAAGGTCTCTCGGCCTTGGTCATTGCTATTAAACTCCGCAGTCGATTCGAGGACCTT
>CAZPEQ010000195.1:0-5429 GCA_964585605.1 uncultured Weeksellaceae bacterium
ATTGTAGGTTTGAACAACGGACCCATGGGTGCGCGTCCATTGATTCGGTTCAATGCGTGCATGCGATACGGTGTTTTTGACCCGGTTAGTGGCGATAAAATTTTGGTGCCCAATGGTCTTGGGGCGAACAACACACCGGATCAACACCGTTTGGCGGATATCGGTACTATGTTCCGTTTCCGTCAATGTCACAACATAACCTTGAGTAACCTGGAATTGCATGGCAATTCGGGCTCGTACATTATCGGCGGCAGGTTTGGAGATGTTGGCATACAGGCCACCTCGGATGGGGTTGTAGCCATCAGTTCTACAGATATTGTGGTGGACAATTGCGATATACACAGTTTTGCCCGGGATGGCGTACTGGTGCGGAACGCAGTTACTGCTCCTTCACAACAGTCTTTGGGAAACTCAGTTATCTCTGATTGCCAGATAAACTGCAATGGAAGACTTGGGCTTTCTTTAACAGGTGGGTCTGACCTTACGGTGGTGGGATGCTCACTTATGTTCAACGGGTATGGTCGGTTAACAAGTGCACCCAGAGCGGGCATTGATGTGGAACATGAAGGTGCTCACATCTCGGATTGCGCATTCAACGACTGCTTTGTAGGCTTTAATAAATTTTCTGGTTTCGTAACAGATAGAACGAGTGCTAATGACCCTCCTGGATCACCAGAGTTGAGGGACCTGTTTTTTACCGGATGTACGTTCGTTGGGTCGGACGAAGGGTCAGCTATTTTCGCTCATGCACAAGGAATGCATTTCAACGATTGTGATTTTCACGGACAAGTTGAGAACCCGTACTCTGTTCCTGATGATGGCACTGGAACACCACCTGCAATGTTAGCCGACGACAGGACAGAGTTTTTAGATTGCCGTTTTTTCGATTCGTTCCAAGGTGGAGCAACCCTGCCAGAAATACTAAGCAAGAGCAATGTTTCCTTGATCGGGGCACCTGATAACGCAGCTGCGAATGGTATGGTTTTGGAGAATTGCACTCTCGAAACGTCTTGCGGGTTAAGATTCTTTGACATCAGTGGAACAGAAGATGTTCCGGTAGAGATTGTTGGTAGTCTTAAGCTTGTTCATACCGGGTCGCGGAGCCCAACGTTAACTGGCTCGTGCTTCAATTGCGTAGCTAGAAGTATGGGAGACGAGGTTGTCTTGACTTACCCGGAGCAAGTTGGACACTCTTGTACTAATTATAACATAGCAATAGGAGCTGAGCTGGTAACTTCTCCTAATCCTAACAGGGTAGTCTTTGATTACAGCGGTGGTATGCAGCCTACACCCGCCTTGACATTTAATGAAGGGCAAGATATGTCTATCGGGGATCTAGGTTGTTGCGATGCTAGACGAGTGTACTTTGATCCACCTGAATTGGGTGGTGAACTATTGGGCTATAACGCTACGGACAATAGCGTGTATTTATTCGAACCGGTAGTGCCGCCACCAGGTTCTACTTGCGAGCCAGATATATGTCCGCCGTTGGAGAATCCTGAGGGCATCTTGATAGCTCATGCGGTCACCTTGTCTTTTGACATGAATGGAGGGGGAAAGCCGATTTTTTGGGACATTAAGGACGACATGGGTTTGGTCATTGCGTCAGGAGGGCCAATTTGCAATGTGACGGAGCCACTTAATCCAAGAATAGAATCAATTAACATGTGTTTGCCCAGGGGATGCTATAGCCTGGAAGTACGAGCTAATTCACCAGGAGGTATTAATTGCCCTCCTGCAGGAGGCATGAATGGTATCCCGGGCGGTAGGTATGTGCTTTCTGAGCGTGGAGGAAAACCGATCATTATTGCTGATGGTGATGGTAATTGGGGTACAAGCGCAATTGCGAATGGTAGAGGCTTCTGTTTGCCTACCACTAACTTGGACCTGGGCTCAAGTGCATCAAGAGGAGTTGCGGCTGATCGCGTGTTCACCGTTGATGTTAGCGCGAGTTCCGACCCGGATCCTTGTGCTACATCTCTTAATTCTGATGGATGGTTGTTCTGGATCTTCGATCCCCATGGAACTTACTCGCGCAGGATTCGGTTCACGTGTGCTCAGGCTCAAAATTTACCCTATAATGACCTAATGGCGATTAACCCTAGTCTGGCGGCACGACGACTCATGCCTGCAGGATTAGCTAATCATCCGTTGGTCGGCCCGGTTCCTTTTGGTGTTCCCCTGAACATGCGGGTGAGGTATTGGGACGGCGTATTGTCTGCTACCGCTCACCCAGATGAGGGTTTTGGCGTGACAAGAGAGGTTGTATTTGAATGTAGAGCGCAGAATACGACTGAGCTGATCCATAAAGATCCAAATCTATGCGGGCCCGCAACAGGACATTACGACGATTGTGTTACTTTAGAAGTTAACGCCACACAGTACTGCCCTGGAGGTCATTCACCGTCATTGGAATACAGCGCTTTTACGATTCTGGGTTCTTATAATTTAGCAGGGTCAAGTGCTACTTTGCAGAAGGCGAATAAGTATCGATTTGAATTTACTCCATCATCTGGCCCAGCGCAAATAGTTGATGTCATGGCCAATGGGAATCTAGCGCCACCGGTAACACCCTCGTTTGTGCTGGATCCAATGGAGGCCTACACGGCTCGGGTGCGAGTTAGTTATAATAACGGCGCCACCTACTGTAATGCAGGTCCAGCGTGTACGATCAATGCTACGTTATTCAATCCGAATGATCGGGTCATGACTGATGAGCCCTTGGCTTTGGACTTATATCCTAACCCGGTAACGGCAGGAGAAAGTTTGAATATCAAGATAGCAGGACTAACAGCCCAAGCCCCGATCGTTATGGAGGTGCTTGATATGATGGGCAGGCAGGTGTTCACAGAGGAGTTCTCTGTCGAAGAAGGATCAGAATACATTACAAGTACGCAGCCCCAGGATATCGTACCAGGTGTATACACGATGTTTTTAGTGCAAGGCGACCAAATTTACAGTGCTGCGTATGTAGTTGAGTAGTTAACGCAGTCTTACTTCTGTATTCACGCTGGTGAATAATGCACCGTTCATTTTGTACGAGATGCATTATTTATCAGCGTGAATTTTAGGTCGTTATCAGTGCACATACCATCTTTGAGGGTGTATGCGCTGGATCATTCCATTCTTGATTATCCTCGTTGCTTGCGGCGAACAAGCACCAGGCGTGAGGGCAGAAGGTGCCGTGACTTTTGCTGAACACATTGCACCTATTGTCCATGCCAATTGTACACCATGCCATCGGCCAGGCCAAGCGGGACCCTTCGACCTGATTACGTATGATGACGTAAGTGCAGCCGCCAATATGATGAAACTCATGGTGAACGGTGGGTATATGCCACCATGGCCAGCAGATACGACTTACTCGCGCTTTTTGGGAGAACGCGCCTTGAGTCAAAGGGAGATCGACTTGATCGATGTCTGGGTGGCGGATGGTAAACCCAGCGGTGATTTGAGTTCCGCGCCTGAACCACCGAGTTACCCTGTAGGGAGTATGTTGGGCGAACCAGATCACGTGGTTTGGTTGAAAGAGCCCTATGAACTGAAAGGAGGAGCAGCGGATCAATTCCTGATCGCCAAAGCGGCGTTTGAATTGCTGGCAGATACCTTTTTGAAAGCCGTTGAATTCGTTCCGGGGAACCGGGAGTTAGTACACCACATGAACGGTCACTTAGTCACCTATCAAGCTGGGGCGAAACAGGACGTGCATGCAGGAGTCAGTTATGTGAACGCGGAGACCAGCACGAGTTTTGGCGCGTATCAGCAACTTTCAGTGGCCAACGACAATGGGAGTTACCCTACGTTAACACCTTCTGTTGTGAACTACCTCCCCTTGGTATCTCCTGCTGTTCTGCCAGAGGGCTTGGGTGGTTACAAGTTGAGCAAGCAAGGCGCTTTTTTGATGAACACTTTGCACTACGGGCCGAATGAACGCGACACAACGGATCATTCCCGGTTTAATTTATTCTTCGCGAAATCGCCGCCGGAACGCCCTATGCGGGAACTCCAAATCGGTACGCTAGGCGTTACAGAAGTTGTTCCGCCCTTGATCTTAGAGCCGGGTGATGTGAAGACTTTCAGCAGTTCGTTCACCTTGCCTGATACGATCAGCATAGCCACGATCAACCCGCACATGCACTTGTTAGGAACGAAGTTCTTAGCCTACGCGGTTGAACCAACAGGAGATACGATTCCCTTGATCCGGATCAATGAATGGGATTTCCGCTGGCAATATTTCTACACCTTCCCCAAACTGATGGTCATTCCTAAGGGAAGTGTGATACAGGTTTATGGATCATTCGATAACTCGGGGAACAACAAGAACAACCCGTTCGACCCTCCTCGACGTGTGGAGGCACCTGTGGATCGGAACATGCGCACCACCGATGAGATGTTCCAATTCTTCATTAATTACTTGGAGTACGAAGTGGGAGACGCGGCTATTTCGTTGGATCAACCTTTGAACACGAGTACGAACGAAAGTGTCTCTCGGTAAACATTTGGAGCTAGTGAAACCACCGCTGAATTGCTCGAAACAGAGTACCGGATCTCTGGGCTGAAATGGATATCGTGCTTTTTTAACGTGAAACCGATGCCGGCGTCTATGCCAACATCCTGGTTGTTATCGTAGTCAATGAAATCAGATTCTTCTTGAGGAAGCGGAATAGAATACCGCGGTCCGAAAATGAAATAGGGGTCTAATTTGCCCCAGTGACTGTGGACATTCACATGTGCGTGTACGTCAACAAGCACAGGCATGACGTTCACGACGTTCGGTGCGGCAATATCTGTTAGGAGAATCTTACTATCGTGAAAGCTTAAGGCGAGTTTTGGGCTTAGAGAAAGAAATTTAGTAATCGTGTAATCGGCTACGATGCCTAAGTTGAATCCCCCACGAGAAGTCACGATGGGAGCACTTTGCCATTGCGAACTCAAGCGCAAGTTGGTTTTGTTCCATCCGATGGAGAATCCATAGAGCGCTTTTTGATCGTTCGTTTGTTCTTCAACCTGAGCCTGAACAAGGGTGCAGCTGATCGCTGTAAGCGCAACAAGGATGACGTGTTTCATACGTGTTCAAGGTTAGTGAACCCAGATAGAACGGAACGGAAGGGCAAGTATTGTATCGTTCAATAAAGTGGTGGTCAAACGCTAACACGGGAGCCGATGGACTTGCCGAGAATTAGTTGACCACCAGTCGCCATCCTTTCTTCTTGACGTATCGATCAGAAAGAACAGCACTACTGGAAGTGTTAAGAATAACGCCCGCTAACATGACGCCCAAGTACGGAATCGGGTTGAACATTGCTACACCTGCCAAATAGAGTGTAAAGGCAACTGGCGCAATGATTAGGCTCCCTGCGATGAAAGTGATCCCCGTTATCTTTAAAACGGTGTCCACTGTTTTGCCAGTACGTGTTCTCTCTTCATCT
>CAZPEQ010000196.1:0-5423 GCA_964585605.1 uncultured Weeksellaceae bacterium
CCGCAGCATGAACTTCAGTAAACTAACGCTTGGCGGGCATCGGTTCTTTGGGGGTGGGGTGGAACTAACACCGGGTAAGTTCAACTTCGCGGCCATGTATGGCAACTTGCGTCGAGAGGTATTCGCTGATACGACACAAGGTACCGTTGTTGAACCCAGTTTTGTGCGCCGGGGCTTCGCCGCCAAGATCGGTATGGGTGACCGCGTTAAGAATGTGGAACTCATTTTGTTCCGAGCCAATGACCAGTTTGATGAACGACTACTAGAAAATGGGCGTTACGGTACGGCTCAACCAGAGGAGAATCTCGTGGGTGGGCTGAATGTTTCACGTCGATTGACGAAGTCAATTCAATTCAAATTCGAGGGAGCGGTGAGTTTTACGAATGTGGGCTTAACGCCGCAAACCCGTACTGGCGAATTTGCTCAGGTCGCTAATGACTTTGACTCCTTCTTATTCAATTTTGACCCTACCACACGGCGGGGTACGGCCATCAAAAGCGGTATTAGTTACAACAAGAAAGGGGTAACCCTCTCCGCAAAGTATGATCGCATATCGCCGTTCTTCAAGACACTAGGTAACTACTATTTTTTATCCGATCAGGAGAATATCCGCGGCGAGGTCGGTTTCACTTTTGCTAAACGCAAAGTGCGCATGTCCCTGTCTGGGGGTGTTCAGCAAAACGACTTGGCCAGAGTGAATGCTTTTCGCACCAAGCGCATTATTGGGGGCGCGAATCTGAGCTACAACCCCGGTAAGGCGTATTCCGCCATGTTCAACTACTCCAATTTTGAAGCGGACATGCGCTCCACCTTTCAAGCCTTAGGCACCGACTCCATTCAATTCAAACAAGTATCGCACAACGCCACTTTTAATCAGAGTTTGCGTTACCGGGACAAAGACAAGAAAACATCCAGTTCGTTCAACCTTGCTGCCAGTTACCAACTGTACGTGAACAGGAGCTCAACGGAAACCGATGAACAGAATACGAGTTCGTACACAGGCAGTCTAAGTTATCGCCATAGAGACAAAGACAAAGCCCATTCGTACGGCATGCGTTTTACTTACACGTCGTTCAACGTATTGAATAACAGGCGCAATAAATACGGCCTGTCTTTGAACGGACGGAAGGGCTTCAACGAAAACCGAACTGGAGTGAATTCGCGATTCGCTTTTTATCTGAATCGGGCGGACATCATTGTCGACAACGCTTCTATCATCTTCTCTATCGGACTTGATCAAAAGATCGCACGGGCGCATAAGTTGGCGTTCTCAGTGAATTACAATACCCGCGGCGCAACAACAGTCGCTGAGTTAGAACAGTATCAAGTTCGTGGACAACTACGGTATTCCATATCGTTCAAGCCTAAGAAAAAGCCCCTCACTTCACCCCCTACGCCGCAATGAAAAATTTCATTTGTTCGCTTCTCTGTGCATGTTTGAGCATACCATTGATCGCACAGATCTCAGTCGTTTCAACAACGATAACTTCTCCACCTTTGACCTATGGAGATGTGCTTGCCATAGCGTCAGACGTAAATATTATGGTGAACAATAATAGTGGGGCGGACCTTGATACACGGATCCGCATTCTATTGACCAATAGAGACAATAGTATTGTAATCAGAACGGATGAGACACAGGCGGTCTCAAACTGTTTTACCGTTGGTGAAGGAATGAACTTCTATTCCTTAGAGGATCTTGCAGAACCCTTCAGTGTAGGAGGCGCATTTGACCCTGATCTGTTCATTTTTACGGGCATCACACAGGCACAGGTTCAAACGGAACAAGCTTTACCAGGTTCCCCTTGGACCCTTTGTGTGCAGTTCTTGGACTGTACGGATCCAAGTATCGAATTATCAGAATCCTTACCGAACAGTTCCTGTGCCACGTTCACCAGTTCTGCGGACCCACCTATCCTGCAGAATATCTGTGATTCTGAGTATACTTTGCCGGACGGGATCCTAACAGTGGGGTGGAGTTTCATTCCACCTGTTGGTTATGTGGGGGATGTTGAATTTCGGGTACAGGTTGTAATGATCGATCCCGATGACCGTTTGGGAGATTTCAATAATGCAGTGTTAGCAGCGACCTTCCCCAATATCTACGATCAATTGCATGTGCTTTCTCCAGCATTAGTGGAGATCCCTGACGATATCGAACTGTTTCCCGGTCGCCGTTATGCAGTGCGGGTACAGGCTTTCTCGCCTGATGGTTCCATGCCTGTTGATAACGACGGATACAGTGAGGTATGCGAATTCCGGTACGTCCCTGGATCTACAGGTGGTTCAACCACCTTACAGCACGTTTGGCCCGTTGGAGGGAACGCGTATCCGTATCATTTTGTTCCCTTGATCGTCAAATTCGATCCCTTTGAAGAGTACACTTACTTTGATTTTGAGACCTACCTCAGCGGTGCAAGTACGGGAACATACCCAACACGGAACGATACCAATAATTGGCCTCAGGGCCCCGTAGCTGGGCAGAGTTCTGTCACCTACACGGTAACCGAATTTGAGTCGCAACATTTGGCCACCTACTTCAGCAACAGTGAGCTTATACAACCGTTTGTCCGGGGCGAACAGTACACCTGGCGGACCGTGGGTGACCTAACACTGGATGGAGATGTGCATCACGGCGATACAGGCGAGGAGACTTTTCAGATTGGTATGGGAGCATCGCAACCGCAGTTACCCGCGAATGGAGCAACCGTTGAAGCTGGCACCGTCGAATTGCGTTGGAATACAGCAGATGTTCCTGACCCTTTCCTGCCACCGTTCGATGTAGTGCAGGCCAACGCATCCGATGGAACATCGCACATGAATGGTTTTGTGAACGAACGTTGGAAGTTGGAAGTGAGTCGTACATCCGAGTTCGCATCTATTTTCTACACAACGAACGGCCAGATCCAGGCACCTGACCTGGACCTGAGTAACGCCTTTGCTGATCCAGCTGCTTTTCAGGCGCAGTTGTATAAACAACTAGCGCAAGAGATCACGGCAACAGACACCGGCGATTACTTCTGGCGGTTGAAATGGTACGTTGATCCGAATAATGAAACGAGTACTGAATTCTATAATCCGAGCGAAACCTATGTCTTCCACATCGGCGATGGATCCACGCCAGTGGCCACGGTTCCTGACACGACAGGTGGTTGTGTATCGAATTGTGAGTTAGATGTGATCACCAATAAAACGGCGATCACGAGCTTAAGTGTTGGCGCGACCGTGCAGGTCGGAAAATTTGAGATGACAATCGAAAGCGTGAATGGAAGTGGAACATTCAGCGGAGACGGAAAGATCCAAGTAGGATTTCTGAACAACGCTTGGGTCAAGGTTAACTTCACGAGCATGCAGGTTAATTCCGATCAGCGCATGTTCGGTGGAACGGTAAGCGCACGCAAAGATTGGAACGCATCTTCGATCACCACTGCGACCCGTGTTGTCAACGGGGTAACGCAATTGATCCCCAACATGAGTGCAGATGATGCCTTGGTCATGAACGGCTTGATCGAAGATGAAGGAAGGTTGTTGAGTTTGTTGAGCAGCGGGTCGGAAGTAGGGCTGCCCATTGGTATGGATCGCGAAGTAGGAGGAAGGCAAGTAGTCCTTGGCATTGTAGATATGACCTTCGAAGCTACCCGTGCGAATATGGACATTGCTGCCGGCGTTGAGTTAACCGAAGTACCAACCACCATTGTATTCGGATTAGGAGACGTGTGCATTACCCGTACGGGCCTAGGAGGCGAATACAGCTTGTATTTAGCAAATGATCTGGATGTGCCTTTCAATGGGAATACCTTCCGTTTCAAAGGCGGTGATGCAGCTGATACCAGTACGGTATGCTATGTCAATTGGGATGCCTGTAATGGGTTTAAGTGCATGCAGATCAATGCAGAAATGGAATTCGATCGAGATGATATCGTTCCTGCTGGAACCGCGGAAGATTCTACCAGTACGGCCACGGTAACCGCTGCCCTCAAATTGAAGATCTGTCAGAATTGGAACACCTTGATCGGATTCACCATGGATCCATTTGAAGCGCGCGGTGCACCAGGTTGGGAGTTCACGGTAGAAGAAGCATGGTTGGATTGGAGCACGTTAGAGAATGTACCTACTATGGTATTCCCCGATGGCTATGATCATCCCAGTGTGTTGGCCAACAACAAAGAGGATTGGCGAGGCTTTTTTCTGAAACGCTTGTCCGTGGAATCTCCAGCAGATCTAACCGGAAATGAAACTGACCGCTTCACGGCATCAGTCAACAACTTCATAATTGATGATCTGGGTCTTTCTTTGAATTTCGCACTTACGAATTTGGTGAGTGTGGGTGAAGGCAACTTGGACGGTTGTTCGTTCTCTATGGACAGTCTGTACATGGATGTGCTCAAGAGCACCTTCCAAGGTGCTGGCTTGAAAGGTCAAATTGGTTTACCCATCACTGACGAACGCGATTACCTGAACTACTTGGCCGTGTTCGATCAAGAATCTGATGCAGATGGAGAAGACAGGTGGGGCCTTTCATTGGAAGTGAATGTGGATGATGGAATCTCTTTTCCGGCATGGCAAGCCAACGTGCAAATTCAACCGAATACACGCGTACAAGCGCGCTTGGGAGCAACTTCAAAAGTGCGTTTGGAGTTGAACGCCATGGTGACCATTGGTAATAACACACCAACAGAATCAGAATGGGGCAGCACACCAAGTATGAACATGCGAGGCATTCGCGTTCAGGAGCTCATCTACGATACGGAGACCGGTGGCCAGTGCAATAGCTGCTTCAGCTTTGCCAGCCCAGATAAAAGCATGAGCGGTTTCCCGCTTACGATCGAAAAATTAGAATTGGAATTAAGCGATCCAATGGCGCCTGGCCTGCTCATAGAACCCATGCTCACCTTTGGTAGTGGCGAAACGAGCTTGTCGGCTTCCGCGGAAATGGTATTCCGAGCGGCGCTCACTACAAATTCAGCCGGCATTAAACGTGTTGGATTTGGAGGGTTCAACCTGAACGAGATAACGCTCCGGTCTGATATGAACGGGATCGATCTCAACGGAACCGTCAGATGGCAGAATACGTTGAACAAAGAAGAGTTCAGGGGCGATCTTGAAGTAGGCCTTCCCATGGGCATTCGAGGTAAGCTTCAATCCACCTTCGGCGTTAAGAAGACCGACCCTGCGGCCAACTTCAATACACGCGACAATTTTGCCTATTGGCAGATAGATGGGCAAGTGTATTTCAGCACAGGCATCAGCTTGTTCGGTGGTGTCGACTTGTATGGTTTTGGTGGCGGCTTTTATCACCACATGAGCATGGTTAATGAAAATAACCTGCCAAGTGCAACTGACCTGCAAGGTCAAGCTGCGACCGTAGCTCCACCCGAAGACGAAACCGCGCCTATCGATAATCCAACGGTAGGCTCCGGTAT
>CAZPEQ010000197.1:0-5423 GCA_964585605.1 uncultured Weeksellaceae bacterium
AATCAGCAGAGGTGCCCACTGCTCGTTTTGACGACATACTTGGCATTGCTTGGGAGGCAGGAATAGGTAGTACGGTAAACGTGGTGAACATGGCCATTGGGCTTAACAACAATGACATAGCGGATCGCGTGGGTGAGTTGGAGGATCGAATAGATCAGTTAGAAGCCAAGATCAACGCCCTTGCAGATCCCGCCAGCGCCACGGAGCCTCGTAAAAGCACCAGTAGTAAGGCGCCCGTAGCGGCACCCATCGACTTCTCCCCTCGCCTATCACCCCAAGAGTTTGACGAGTGGTTGGCCCAAACAGGCCCCATTTTCGAAGAGATCATGAAACATTACCGGGCAGAGTTGGCTACACGAGGAACTGACTACACTGCTTACCCGCATTTGGTAACACTTATTGATGATCCCGTAATGGCTCTACGAGACATGTACGAACAAGACAAAAACAGAACCCTCTGGGAGCAGATAGAAAAGCGCTATAAGCTGAAGTGATTTGTGATTAGCGATTCTGGTTTAGCTGAAAGCCCGTTCGAGAGAGCGGGTTTTCGCTTTTTTACCACTGGTGTAGAATTCGCAAAATGTAGTGATATGTGAAGTATTTTAATGAAAAGCAATCGTTATGAGAAATACACTATCACCAGTTATTCATGAGACCCATAGGCCTTCAAGTAAACCTCTATTGAGTTGGGCGATCATCTTTTTCTTTCTTTCGGTCGTCACCATCGTACCAGAACTATTTCTCGCAATCGTCTTCCTTTCCTTAGCATTGGTTTCATTCTGCGTGACAGGAGGTATGCAAGTAGATGAGCAGAACAAACGCATTCGGTATTTTAAGCGTTTAAGCAAACATACATGGGGAACGTGGAGATCATTACAACAGACCATGCTTGTGGAATTGACCCGCTCTAAACAAAAACAAGACATTGGTAGTAGGGCTGATGAAATATTAGCCGGCTCAACAATACACGTAAGTTCCTACAACCTAATCATAGTTGGCCCATCAGGAGAACGTGATGAATGGCATGAATTCATTGACTACGAACATGCCCGAAACACCCTATTCCTGGTACAGAAGTATTTGAAGATACCCTGTAAAGACCGCATTCAAGAAGCACGAGCGATCGCGTTCGCAAAAGGAGGAACTAGAAGGCGATAATACCCCAAACGATCACGAGCGAGGCTAAGGCCTCGCTCGTATTCTAATTCATAGTTGCGAAATGATCAGCTCAAGAGGCTTACCTCTCCAGAAGCGATATCGTACATAGCTCCGACAAGCAACAGGTCGCCACTTTCAATGAGGCCTGCCATGATCTCGCTCTTATTCTTAATCTCGGCAATGGTTCTGTGTACATTTTCTTCAGCCACACGCTGAACGAGTACCGGGTTCTTTGAGCCCTTCTCTTCAAAATCCGGCTCAACCGCTAGCACGGCAGGCTTGATCTTCGACAAGGTCGATGTCAAATTCCCCATTTCTACGTGATCGCATGCTCCTTTAACGGCTCCACAATGCGTATGCCCCAATACCATAAGCACCTTCGTACCTGCCAACTTTGTGGCGAATTCCATACTCCCTAGGATGTCCTCATTCACAAAGTTCCCTGCGATACGAACACTGAACAAGTCCCCAATACCCTGATCAAAGATCAACTCAGCACTTACGCGGGAATCAATACAGTGCAGCACCGTTGCAAATGGATATTGCCCTGTGCTGGTTAATTCAACTTGTTTGGGCAAGTCGCGGTCATTCATGCGACGCTCAACAAAACGTTTGTTACCCTCTTGCAATGCTTTTAGGGCATCAGCTGGCGAAATGGAAGCTTGAGATTCTGCTGTTTGTGTAATCATCTGCTAGTTGATTTTAGTCTTAAGTGATGCGAAAATATTCTTCTTTGGCTTAACTCGTCGCGTATCGTGCATATTACTCAACTTCCCTTCGTTGGTTTTATTGTTTCCCTACCCCAGAGCCAACTTAGTTCAAGGTTTCTTTACCCCTATTCACTTCAATATCACATTCCCCTCTGTTAACCACTTACTCCAATCTTTATCGTATCCATGAACATTCGTAGTGGCCTTTCCATTACTCACCACCTCTTGTTCTGCATTGACCCATTCAAAGATGCCTCCGAACAGGTTGACTACATTCGTGTAACCTGCTTTCGTTAATTTCTGAGCCACCTTTTCACTTCGATATCCTACCGAGCAATACACCACGATCTTCTGCTCTTTTGCGATGTGTTCAACACTTTTCAGGGAGAAATCGTCATATCCAACAAACACACTATTCTTAATGTGGCTGACCGAGTATTCATTCAACTCACGTGCATCCAAGAGGATATATTCATGCTGCTCCACGATGAGGTCTTGGACAGATACTTCGGTCACGTCATGATCAAGCAGTTTCTCAAGCATCTTCTGATATGACGCGTCTTCAACCTGAGCATGTGCTACAAACAACGCCATGAGCGCGACCAGTGTCAGCAAGCCTCTTGCGCAGGTATTAAGCACTATTCGATATCGGTTTTGTTCAAGCATTGTATACAAGCAAAATTAAGCAATCTTCTTGCCAAAGAGCCGCGGCTATTAGGCTATCAACATGCTATCTCGCTTAGTTTTGGTGACCAGCCTTGTTTTTAAACACGGGCATCTTACTCATGAAACGCGTTGACCTCCTGTTTGTTTGCATACAACTACTCTTGTTTGCAGGTTTTGCATTTGCCCCGCGCTCTCTGGAATTCCCCTTGACTATCAATAGCTACTGGAGCCGGTTACTTTACGGGCTTGCTGCTTGCGGTGGTATTATTTCAGCGCTTAGCGTGCTGAATTTAGGAGAAAGCCTATCCCCTTTCCCAACACCAAAAGCTACAGGAGTGTTGAAACAACATGGCCTGTACAAGCTCGTAAGGCACCCTATATACAGTGGACTCTTGCTTTTTGCGTATGCCTTTGCCTTGGCCACGCTGCACGGTCCTCGCCTAATTATTGCCGTGCTATTGCACGTGCTGTTTCATTTCAAAGCGCGGTATGAAGAAGGGCAATTGGAGAAGAAGTATGAGCACTATACCACGTATAAAGAACGTACCGGACGTTTCTTCCCCTACTTGAATGCATTCAATTTAAAACGCTAGTGTTCTAGCGTGCTAAAACGATCGTACCCATGACGCGTTTGTCAACTACATGGGTTCCCTTTAATGGCCCAAGCGATCGCAGCTCGTGTTCTGCTACTAGAGAGTCAAACAAATCACGCGTAAGGAGAAAACGTTCGCTGCCATCGGGCAACAGGAAACGTCCAGAACCAAGTGGTCGAATTTCTTTTTCGATACCAATATCCAAGCAGGTGCGGATGAACAAACTACCTCCTTTTTTCAGCACCCGCAACAGCTCTTTGAACATCTTCTGAAAGTGTTCTTCATTCTCTGCAAAATGCAACACGGCATTGCAAATGACGTGATCGAACGCTGCATCTTGGAATGGCAGTTCATCAAGCACCGCTTGGTGCCACGTGAAATGAACTGCGCCATATCGCTCTCGGATCAGCCCCTCACAAGCGGAGTCGGCATCCACAGCGGTGACCTTGAGCCCATTGGCGAGAAACCAATTCAGGTTCCTTCCACTTCCTGCTCCAGCATCTAATACCTGCTCGCCTGATCGATATCTTCCTTTCAGGATCTGATCGATCAGGTAGACGTCCATACCAGCTATCTCGCTCAAGTTTCCCATCAAACAAAACTAAGCGCACATCTTAATTCGGTGCGAGAAACGCAAATGGAGATCATGCAGAAAAAAGGTCTAGCTGCCCGTGTTCCATCCTTCGGAAAAGCCCGTAATCAAATGCAGGCATGTGTTGTTCCTTGAACAGTTTGCGTTTGTGAACGTTGAACAGTTCTTTGATCGTTTGTGCAAAAGGCCCTTCCCCTCCCATTCGTTTTCCGGGACGGTGGTCAGATAAAGTACCGCCATGGGTATCCTTGATCTGATTCAACACTTTATCGGCCCTGTCGGGGTAGTGCTTGCGCACCCATGTTTCGAACACTTCGGCTACACTTCCATTCAACCTGGCCACGATGTAGGTAGCTGATCGAGCTCCTGCATTCGCAGCTCTTTCCATTAGCTCGGGGACCTCCTGATCGTTAAGCGCGGGAATGATCGGTGCCAGCATTACATTAACGGGTACGCCTGTCTTTGACAGGGCTTCCACCGCCTTGAATCGATTAGCTCCAGTGCTTGTTCTGGGTTCGAGCTTTCGTCGTAAGTCCTCGTTCATGGTGGTTATACTAATTGCGACTTTAACTAAGTTCATCGAGGCCATTTCCTGAAGCAAGTCCAGATCTCTTAAAACCAGTGCGTTCTTGGTAATAATGCCCAAGGGGTTGCGATGCGCATGCATGACTTCCACGAGCCCCCTTGAAATTCGTTCCTTTCGTTCCAGAGGTTGGTAAGGATCGGTCATGCCAGACATCATGATCAATTCTGGTTTCCAAGTCTTCTTATTCAAGAATTTGCGTAGCAAAGCAGGAGCATTTCGTTTGGCCATAATGACCTGTTCAAAGTCGAGCCCTGCATTATACCCCCAATATTCGTGTGTAGATCGAGCGTAGCAATACGCGCAACCATGTTCGCAACCCTGGTAAGGGTTCATCGACCAATCGAAATGCAAGTCCGTTGATTTCACTCGATTCACAATACTCTTGGGAAAGGACTCTATGACTTTAGTTGTACCTCCTAAGGTTTCGGGTTCGTCAATTCCTTCCAAGTGCTCTTGAACATACCATCGCTTGTTGAAGCGGTTGTGTAGATCAGCTTGGGCTCCTCTTCCCTTGACGGTATTGTCGTCGATCGGCATGTTTGGAATATAGCATGCCTGCCTCGTATTTTCTGCTAACCGTTGAAAGCTTTACCGTGGCCTGCGAGAGCAAGGCCCTTAAACAACAAAGGCCGCAATTGAATTGCGGCCTTTGTTTATGTTCTTCCCTTCGTTCGCTTAACGAACGACCAACTTTTTCCTAGCCGTAGTAACTTCATTTTGCAGACTAACAAAGTATACACCGCTTTCCATGTCAGGCAATTGAACTTGGCTTAAGCTATTCGGAGTCAATCGTCCTGTAAGCACGACTTGACCGTTTACCGCAACGATCTCCACTGTGGTCACCTCAGCGATACCAGACAGGTCAATATTCACCTCTGAAACAGCCGGATTCGGATATACTTGTACTTCTTCGAGTGCAACTGATTCCTCTATACCAACTGATCCTTGAAACCAAAATGCCAATCCGTTCTCATTTCCAGTTACTCCACTGTAGGCATACGGCCCCGCACCTGCGATAAAGTCTCCTGCGGTCCAAAGACCTGCTGACATTGCAACATTCTCACGTCCATTGCCTCCACTGCCCCACTGCACGAAGTCTGCCATTGCCGCTGGAACAT
>CAZPEQ010000198.1:0-5418 GCA_964585605.1 uncultured Weeksellaceae bacterium
TTCTTATGGCTTGAGCGGGTGAAAATGGATTCCACGCAGCTTCGAAGTAATTCGGTCTTATCCTTAGTTGGAATAATAATGCTTACTCGAGCTTCAGGACTTTTCAGGTCGTACCGTATGGAATACCCGCGGAAGCCATCCAAGAAATCCACTTTGCCTGGTTGAGCCCTGCGCACCAAGGCTTCTTCCAATGCCTTTTTAGCTGCACTATACGCGTATGGTTTAGCTTCTTCGCCTGCCGCAGCCGATGCCGCATGTATTCTCCAATGGTAGAGGATCCGTGGTATATGTTCAATGTGATCGGTCTTTTCCGTCAACCGCAGCATGAGATCATAGTCCTGAGAACCCTCAAAGCCCACGCGCCAACCGCCAACCTCCCTCAATAGGGCAGTGCGGATCACGGTGACATGCCCCAGATAATTTCTGGATAAAAGATTGTCAGGCGACCAGTCTGGTTTGAAGTGCGGGTAGGAGTGTACACCATGATCATCCACCTTATCCTCATCGGAATAAACGATGTCAGTTGCAGGTTTTTCCTGAATGACTTTAACGATCCGATACAACGCATCTGCCGTTAGCAGGTCGTCCTGATCCATGAGGAGGCAAAATTCGCCTGTGGCTAACTCCAACGCAGAATTTGACGCTTGGGAAATATGGCCGTTCGTCTCGCGAAAAACCACTTTGATCCGCGGTTCTTCCACGCGCAGTGCATGAATGGTCTCCGCTACATCGCTGTTCGTTGAACGGTCATCAGCCAAACACAACTCCCAATTGGAGTAGGTTTGTTTTTTTAGCGACTCCACGGCGGCCTTCAAGTGGTCTGGTTGGGCGTTGTAAACGGGAACAACAATGCTCACTAAAGGAGTATTTGTCATCTTGCGACACTCCAGCTGCTGATCCAACAACTGGCCTTGACTAGGAATGTGAGTGCTCAACCAGTGGTTATACGGATCTACTAAGCCTTGCCCAGATTGAGTAGGCGATTCAACGATATATACAGGTTTGTCCTCTACCCAGATGTATAAGTGCTTTAAGATCTTACTGCTGAACTTTCGCAGTACCTGAAGGCCTTTCTTACTAAAGAAAAAGACCAACATCTTCAGGTAGGATCGACTACCATTCGCTTCCGAGTTGGAGCGGAATAAGTTCTTTACATGCCGAAGTTGCCGTTGCAGTTTGAACAGTTTTGAATCTTCTAACGCGTTGATCCTGGTTTGCAGCTTGAATACCGATTCCAATGACCGAGACAGTTGTATGTTCAATTCATCGGTTGTAGTGGTCAGTTCTTGTTTTAACCGCGTGACCTCATGTTCATTGTGCATGAGGAATTCCAAGTACGTGATCACAACGCCCGCTACATGCTTCTCGTAAGGGCCCCTGTATTTCGCAAGGAGCAGGGCAACTCGCTTTTTCCGTTCCTTACGTTGATTGGCGAAAGTTCGGAGTGAAGACTCCGCAATACGATACTTGAACAAGGGCTCGGGAATATGTTGAAAGCCTTGTTCGCTGAAATAAGCCCTTATCCAGAACTCCCAGTCCTCGAAGCCTTGCAGGTCCGGATTCTCATCGAACAACCCAATAGCGTCGAATAATTTAGCCCTTACTACCGCACAGGTATCTATGAAATTACCGCTGAGCAATCGTTCCGCGCTAAGTTGAGGCAAGGAAGATTCAAGCTCTTGTCCATCTTGTTGAAGAAGGATCGGGTTACTGTAGACCACTGCTACATCTTCCTTTTCGTCGAGAATTGCAGCGGCGGCATCCAAATACGTTGGATTTACCGTGTTGTCCGCATCTAGTAGTAGCACATATTCTCCGCTTACTTCTGCTATTCCCACATTTCGTGCAGCAGCGACTCCACTGTTTTCCTGCCTGATAAGCTTCAATCTCGGGTGCTCCAATCCGCTCAGAACGGCCACCGTTTCGTCATCAGAGCCATCATCTATAATGATCACCTCGATATCGCTCCGCTCGTATAACCCCGTGCTTGCCACCGCCTCTTCGACGTATTCACCATGGTTGTAACAGGGAATGATCACTGAAAAACGAAGACTCATGGTTGCTCGAAATAGGTAGAATAAACGTTAATGGCCTCATCTACATCGCCGTCGAAGGTTTTGACCCCATTTTCTAAGCAGATAGCGCGTGTGCAAATGCGTTGTACATCGTCAGGGCTGTGCGAAACAAAGAGAATGGTTGTGCCTTGGTCTTTGATTTCTTTGATCCGGGTCAAACATTTACGCTGAAAACCCGCGTCGCCCACGGCGAGGACCTCGTCTATAAGGAGAATGTCTGGCACCATTGCAATGGCAATACTGAAAGACAAGCGTGATACCATTCCTGTAGAATAGGTCTTTACGTGTCGATTCAGATCAGTATGCGACAGTTCAGAGAATTCACGTATGGTTTCGGTGATCTTCGCCTGTCCGCCCCTTTTCATTCCCATCAAGCCGCTCACCAGCTTGATGTTTTCATATCCGGTCAACTCCATCTCAATGCCAGATCCTATGGCGAGAAGCGGAGCAAGCGTGCCATGAACACGAATTTCACCGGTATACGATTTCAGAATACCTGCTACGCAACGCAGTAAGCTACTCTTTCCGGAGCCGTTCCGGCCCAGAATACCTACAACTTCTCCCTTGTTGATGGATAAATCCAGGTTCCGTAGAACTGTCGTCTTCCGAAAAGGTCTGACCAGGCCTCCTTTCAATATCAAGTCTTTAAAGGAATTGACACCTTGGTCAAAACTGTAGTACTGTATATCCACGGATTTGAATTCGATCTGGGCCATTCTAAATATTCGAGATAATTCCCTTTTCTAACTTTTTTAGCGAAAACATGCCAATGAATAAGATGACTATCGAGATACCACCCGTTGTGAGCCAGTCTGCCGCCGAAGGTATTTCGTTGCGGTAAAGAATATCGCGAAACAAGTCAAAATAATGGTAAAGCGGGTTGGCTTTGATATAGACCAAGTACGACGCAGGCACGATGGAATCGTCGTAGGCGATCGGTGTAAGGTAGAATAGCGCCGGGTTTATAGTGGACCATAGGATGGAAACGTCGCGCAGATAAACATTCAGTACACCTAGTAAGGTGCCTAGCCCGTACGACGCTAGAGCAAATAGAACAATGGCAGGAAACAGAAGAACAAAATGCCAAGTGAACGTCAACCCAAAAGAGACCATCAAGATCAGGAACGGAATGAACGTCAATAACAAGCTTACCAGCTCAGTCCAGATTGAAGCGATTGGGAAAACCTGAATAGGCACGTTGAGGGTTTTTATGATACCCCCATTGGCCACAAAGCTTTGTATCGTTTGATTGGTGGCATTGGAAAAGAATTGCCAAAAAACAAGACCAACAAGCACGTAGAGCGAGTAGTTCTCAATAGAGAGGAACGCCTGACTGAAAACAAAATTGAAGATCACTAAGTACACCAGGGGCGTTATCAAACTCCACAAAAACCCAAGTATAGACTGCTTGTATTTAAGCTTCAGGTTTTTCTGGACGAGGTTCGTAACCGCTGAGCTGAAGTGCATTCTGCAAATCTCCGATTTAATCTTGAGATAGTGGTTCCTCTCAACACATGATCCTGCAATAACGACTGGGTTTCCTCAACAGACTCAAGAGCGAAGTCCCTATAAAATCCGATATACAGGTCATTTCTAGGTGAGGAACGGCTTCTCCTGTATACTTGTACATTACGTTGATTCTGAATTAGTCTGGTTCTGAAATGAAATGTCCTCTGGTGCCGCCGTTCGGTGGACGAATAGCTGTTTCAACCAAGTTGGTTTTAGACTGGTTTATCGGGAAGAGATATAGCATATTCAAATGAAAGGGGCAGACACCAAGATGGAAATGAAAAGCCATCAGGTAGTTATTAATGGCAGGTTCCTATGCCAGAAAATGACTGGTGTCCAGCGTTATGCCGCGGCCGTCTCGAGATTGATCCTAAATGAGTTCGAAAATGCGATCATATTAGCACCCGATAAGGCGCAAGATATTCCAGAGCTCAGCGGGCGAATAGAACGCGTTGGAAATAGTGCTGGGTTTCTTTGGGAGCAGGTCACTTTGCCTAGGTATGCGCATAAACGTAAGGCCTTGTTGATCAATCTCTGTAATTCAAGCTCGCTGGTCTACGGTAAAAATATCATTGCGATCCATGACCTAGGTGTTTGGAAACAACCCGCCTGGTATCGGAAAAGCTTCGTCTTTTGGTATCGTTTCATGCAACCTCGTGTTATTCGCAAAGCCTTGTCGTTAATCACCGTGTCCCAGACAATAAAGGATGAGCTATTGGCTGCAGGTTGGCGAAAAGAGAAAGAGATTGAGGTGATTCCGTGTTCCGTTAGCCCAAACTTGAGGAGGACTGATGTTATCGCGAAACAGCCGTTGATGATTCATATTGGCACGAATTCGGCTAGAAAGAACATCAGTATGGTGATAAAAGCGTTTCGAAAGGCCAAAAGACCGGATTTTGACCTTGTCCTTATCGGTGGGAGAGATGATAATTTAGCTTCAGCATTCGCTCCTACTGATATTCGGCGCGAGAATATATCTATGCAAGGAGGCGTCAGCGATGAATGCCTACGTGATCATTACGCCCGAGCTAAGTATTTGGTTTCGGCTTCTTTGTACGAAGGCTTCAATCTGCCTGTTCTTGAAGGAATATTGAATGGTGTTGTTCCAATCCTTTCCGATATACCCATTCATAGGGAATTATATGAAGAGGTGGCCATCTTTTTTGACCCTGCCGATGAAAATGACCTTGCTGCTAAGATCAGTGAGTTGAATATGCAAGATGATGGAATAAGTGACCAGATCAGAGAAAAGTTCACTGATCGCTATGCCCAACCTGTCATACAACAACGGATTGCTAAAGTAGTTGAGGAATGTCTGACCAAGCCATGAAAATAGCGATCGTACATGACTGGCTTGTAACCATTGGAGGGGCAGAAAAAGTGCTTCGTCAGTTGCTGAAATTATATCCTGAAGCTGACGTTTTCTGTTTGTTCGACCTTTTTGATGCCGAACAGAGAAAGGAGATTTTAGGAGACCGAAAGACAGAACAAAGTCGGTTTGGTTCTTTGCCTCTGCTCAAATCGCAGTACCGCCGTTTACTTCCGATCTTTTTTGGTCAGATCGAACAACTGGATCTCAGCGGTTATGATATGGTTATTTCATCATCTCATTCCATTGCAAAAGGTGTCAGGACTTGTTCGCATCAATTGCACGTTTGTTATTGCCATACACCCGTTCGTTACGCTTGGGATATGCGGAAGACCTATTTGGAACAAATTCCTAGTGCCTTTCGCCGAGTTGCTTACCATAGGATCAAGCAAATGCAAGCGTGGGACCTTAACAACTCAAAGTACGTAAACGCGTTCATAGCTAACTCGCAGTTCGTGGCGGATA
>CAZPEQ010000199.1:0-5378 GCA_964585605.1 uncultured Weeksellaceae bacterium
CATTCGTACCATATACCATCGGAGCGCTATTCATATTGATATCAGTTTTAATGTACTTTCACCAGTACCTTGTGGTTGAGCAGAACGACGGTTCATTCGTCAAGAGTTTCTTCCCGCTCATATTAGCAGGCCTCTTTGTGTGGATCGCCGCAGAAGTGCCGCTTATGACCAGTATTGAATACATGGTCAAGAATGGGCTGCAGGATAAGCTTTTACCATTCTACTACACCAAGATATTCGCGAATGCGCTTTACTATTTCTGCTACCCAATAGGATTGTTATGGTCGATGAGAAGCTAATAGTTCCCATCATCGCTTCGGGTCTGGTCTTCTTGTTCATTGGATCTGGTTTCGTGCTGTTCCTGCTGTACTTCAATCAACAGCGTAACCGAGCTAAACAATTACAGCGCGCAAAAGCTCTTGAGTATGAACAACAGATATCCAATACACGGCAAGAAGTCCAAAAAGAGACCTTGAACGAGGTGGGCCGTGAATTGCACGATAACATCGGACAGCTGTTAACGGTGGCCCGCATTCAAATAGCGGAATCACTGAAGAAGGGGCATAGCAGTACATTGGCAAAAGCAGAAGAAACGGTTCTACGGGCTGCGAAAGATGTTCGGGACCTGGCACATACGTTGAACTCGATCGCCATGCCGGAGTTCGACGTTTATGACGCCATTCAGGCCGATGTAAGTCGAATTGATAGAACCCAAGAACTAAGTGTCAGCGCGAAGCTGCAAGGAAGTCCGAACGACCTGGTGGATGACTGGCAGATCATTATCTATCGCATTTTTCAAGAAAGCCTCAACAATGCATTGAAACATGCGAAAGCATCTCAAATTACTGTGACTGCCATGGTCAAGCAACAGGGTTTCACACTCAGTGTGCAGGACAACGGTGTTGGATTCAATTGCCAGAATATGCCAAACGGCGTGGGCATGAACAATATGTACCAGCGCGCTGAATTAATCAAAGCGCAGTTGGAGATCGACAGCCGTCCGAATGAAGGTTGCACGATGAAACTACACGTACCTTTGAACAAGCATGTATAGCGTTGTCATTGTAGACGACCACCGAATGGTATGCGCCGCATTCCAAGGTATGGTCAGTGGTTTTCAGAACTGCGATGTGCTATATACCTGCTCCAACGGACAAGAATTGATCAGGGCGTTAAGTGCGGGCGCCAAAGCAGTGCCTGACCTGATCCTTCTCGATATCAATATGCCGGTAATGGATGGCTTCGCAACCATGAAGGAGCTGCATGCCGCTTATGCGAATGTTCATGTACTCGTGTTGAGCATGAACGACGACGAGGCATCCTTCCTAAAGATGATCGACTTGGGAGCGCATGGTTTCGTGTCCAAGCTTTCCACCGAATCAGATTTGCATCAGGCCATAGAAGACGTAATGACCAAGGGCTGCTTCTACACAGCTGAAATGGCGGATGTCTTGTTCCGTTCAATGCGGAGCAGAAAGACAAGGAACGGAACTCCTGAGTTAAGTGAGCGGGAAATAGAACTGCTTAAGCTAATTCCCACCGAGCTCACCTATGCGCAGATCGCAGATCGCATGAACTTGAGTCCGAAGACGATTGACGGATACCGAAACGCGCTTTTCCAAAAACTAGAGGTAAGATCACGTGTTGGCTTGGCTATGTACGCAGTACGAGAAGGTCATTTCGAAATTCGCTAGTGAAAAGAGTTCGGGGCACTACGTACCGAATACCATGGAGAGTGATTCTCCTTGCGGAGTTTTCTGAACAATCCATTCATTCAAACCCCTAGTGCTCTCAACGGGTTCCACTTCGTAACACCAACGTGAACGGGAATTATCCCTTTCAAAAAGAGGGTTTTTCATTCTTCTTCCAGATTTCCCCAGCGGTAAAATTGTCCTGCATCAAAAACGAACTCCCATGATTGAATTCAGAAAACCTCCATTACCCTTTACGATCACTTTGAGCATATTGCTGCTGTTGCAGGGATGCTCCGGATGTGGTGGAGCTGATGAGATCGTAAAAGTCAACTCCAGCATATTCGAAGCAGGGTACCTGATTGATGGCGCAAACGTGAACGGCGAATTTGTGGATAGCACCATTGTAACGCGCGACGATATCTTCGAATTCAGCACAGATCTAATAGCCCGCACGGACGGTCAGGCAGAGGTGGCCGCATTCACGCGCTCAAGGTCCCCTTTCGTTGCAAGTGGATACCAATGGAATGCCGGGTATGACGTGGTCGGTATCCCCTTCCCCGACGCTTATGTGCTCGACTTCACCGTTTGGGTTGTTGACGTAGACCTGTTGAACCCGGTCAACAATCGTGTCAATGAAACCCTAGATGCACTGGCCTACGCGCAGGCGATCTGGGAGATTGAAGGAATGGGCATCACAGTAGGAAATGTAACTGTTACCGACGCAACCGGCTTCGCAGGTGTGAATGCATTGCGTGATTGCAGCTCGTGTTTTGATTCACCATACTTCAGCAATTTAACGACAACCGTAGGGTTCACCCCCGGTGAGATCAATATCTACCTAACCAGAAAAGTGTTTGACAGTAGACAGTTCGGGGTCGTGAACCTGATAAGTGGCGATAAGATCGCGTTGGGTATGTGGACCGGTGAGGAGGACCTGCTGATCCATGAGATAGGCCATTTGTTCAGTTTGCTCCACACAGAAGAACCCCTTGACCCGAACCAAAGGGATTTCGACTTGAACGACTTTGACCTAGAGAACGTTGCCACAGGTGTAGCCCCTGGAAGCAATAAACGGCGTTGGTTCACCGAAGGACAAGTCTATCGAAGCCATTTCAATGGTAGCAGCGCCCTGAACGATCTGTACACGGTTCGAGCAGGAGCCTTTGTGGTACCGGGAAACGACTGCCCACACAGCGGTACACGCACACCACAATGTCCTGAGATCCAAAAACGGATTTTCCCTGATGGGCCGAACTGGCCGGCTAACTAAACAGAACAAAGAACCATGAAAAAGACGATCATCCTACTGCTGACCTTCTTGGTCACGCTGTGTGGAAACGCACAGCAAGAAACCCAGCAATACAAACCCGCTGAGCTCTATTTGGCAATTGATTGCGGAAATTCCGAACGTATAAGTACGATCGAAAGAGCCGTCAAGGCGAACGTGAAAAGCAGTGAAGCAACCTTCTCCCGCATTGTTGAATCAGGGCCTTCTACAGCACAGCTAAACTTTGAGCGCAGTGCTGCCAAGAAGCTCTACGAAATGAGACTTCGCTTTGATAAGAACGGCGAACGACGTATAACCCTGAATGGTGAAGTGTTTGAATCAAACGCCAAAAAAGAAGGAGAAAAAGCGTTCATTGATCGACGACTCCGCTCTTTCAAGATCCGTACCGTCAGCAGAGCACTTGAAGGCTTGAAACTCCTCGGTACGGATACATCGATAGCCTTGCTCAAGCTGAAATCCACAGAGCGGGAATTTGAATTACGAACGTATGTGTTGGAGCTGTTGGACTAACGTAAATCGATGGCTCATGCGGTAGAACTAAAACTGCGTGGGCCGTTGTTCGTTTGCAAAATGTAGGTGTATCACCAAACCCTATGAAACAGGAATTCTCCCTTCGATAAACGGGATTTTACCTCAGGCCAAAACTTCTCGCGCCACGTACTCTTGCTGAGAATCTAAAACACATCATGAAAACTCTCTCTCTCTTACTCACCAGTTCAATGGCCATTTCCGTAATGGCGCAAACCTTACCGTCTCAGCCTAACAGTGGGCCAGGCGGTGATAATTACCCACATGGTGATCCATCGATCACCTTCTATCCACAACCCGGCACCGTCCCTCCAGTCTCTGCTACACTCCAGAACTCTTACTGGCTCGTGGAGCCTGCGAATCCCGCGCCAGCGAAAGCTCCGGTGCTGATATACCTGCATGGCAACTACAACGTTGATATCGCCCTGCGCGATGCGATCTACAGAACAGACAGTCTGTTCGTTGACCATTTGGCAAGAAAGGGTTACATCGTGATCTATCCTTTGTTCGAGGTAGATGGTGACGGCTTGGGCGTGAATGCCCGCGTGGCCAATGCCTGCAATGTGGTGAACCTAGCACTTACCGAATTGATGTCCCAAGGGCATGTGCCCATTAGCACTTGGGCCGCTACCGGTGAACCGAAAATAGGCGGCATAGGCGGATCCCTAGGTGCAGGTGCCATACTTCGTTTGGCGGGTAGCACCAGCTGCTCATTACCCACTATTAATGCCATTGCTTCATTCAATCCCGGCACAGTAGCTATGAATAGGTTGGCTGCCATAGGTGATACCGTACCGATCTTGATCATCTCATCTCAAGAGGATGCAGTCAACGGACCTGCCACCACCCGCAACAGCCACCGGGAGACATGGAGGAATATTGTCATGAACAGAACCTCTCTTGACACCATGAATTACATCACGGCCATGAGCGACCGTTATGGAAATACACCGATGGTCGCCGACCATAATTTCGCGGTTAGCGGTACGAATCCAATGAATCAATTCGTGCTAAACGCCCTAGATTTCTATGGTTCGTGGAAATGGGCAACCGCATTATTCAATTGCACATTTAAGGGTAGGCACTGTAATTTCTGCTTAGGAGCACGACCTAACCTCACTTTCATGGGCAACTTTGGCGATGGACGGCCAGCAAACCGAGCAGTTGTCGGCCCACCGGTGATTCACAGTCCGGTTACTCCACCTACTTCGAGGTAGGGTGAGTAAGCGGTACACGCATTGTCGATCAAACTACCACACCAAAGTCAAGGCCAGACAAATGCTCGGCCTTGCTTTTTTCCGTTTAGAACGTTGCAGTGGATGATGGATTTTTAAATGGTCCTTAACCATCCTGTGCCGTGTTGATTATTGACGAATCAAGCGCGTTACCACACTTATGCCATCGCGCTGGCTAACCAGCATGTGAAGACCGGGTGATCTTAGTTGCACTTCCATGGACGACGTGCGCGTATTCCATTCCCGAACCAAGGAGCCATTCGAAGTGAACAAGCGGTGTCTCCACTCACCCTCGGGTAAACTGATCACAACATGCTCATCCGTGGGGTTGTTGCGGACAAGGAATTCCTGATCCACTTGGTCATCGGTGCCCACCGTTAGGCAGGCATTAAATTCCATTGGATTACCCATGGCCTGCACCCCGATCGGTGACCAACCTGTGCCCGCAGGCAATTGGCCAACGACCATGGATGTGGGTGCACCCACGGGTGTCCGAGCAGCAATGGTCGCAGTCATCACGGAATCACATAGCGCCGTACCGCCTGTCGCATCTGCTCGCACGATATGACTCTTGATATCAATCAATGATGCGCTGGCTTTTCCTTCACCTGCAAACAGGTAACCACCATTGGC
>CAZPEQ010000200.1:0-5375 GCA_964585605.1 uncultured Weeksellaceae bacterium
ACAATAAAGGTGCATTGAAAGATCTTGAAGCAACCTTAGACCTAAAGCCGAAACATGCTGATGCGCTATTCTTACGCGGTGTTGTGCGCGGCGAAGAGTATGAAGAGTTAGAAGGACTCGCTGATATAGAACAAGCTCTATTGCTTAAACCCGATATTCCAGGTGCGCAGATCTCCGCAGCGATCTTGCTCTACGAGATGGAACAGTATGAAGAAGCTGCAAAACGATTCACCGTGGTAATCGCCGAAGCTGATGAAACCACCCGTATCGACGCGTTCTACTACCGTGGTGACTGCTATTACAACCTGAACGACAAAGACAAGGCGTGCAAAGATTTCCGCCGGGCCGCACGCTTTGGAGATGTGGATGCGACGTTGGTCGTAAAGCAGTATTGCGAGACAGATGCTAAGCGCATCAAAAAAATACCCAAGCGAAAGAAACGCGATACCAGTATTCAATTCTAGTTCGTATAGGTTAGACTTGTTGATAGCCTGTTCACCTTGTATCGTTTGAAGCCCCGATCTACACTAAGCGTTCGCTAACTTCGCAGCCACTGTACGTTCATGTTCGCACTCATAAGTAAAGAGATAAGGACATTTCTAGGATCCCTTATCGGGCTCATCGTAGTTGTGGTGTTCTTGCTGATCACGGGACTGTTCCTGTGGATCTTCCCCGGAAACATCATGGAATTGGGCTATGCTGATCTTGGTGCTATGTTCTTCATCGTTCCTCAAGTGTTCCTATTCCTGATACCCGCTGTTACCATGCGTTCTTTCGCAGAGGAGAAACGTACAGGAACCATTGAAATGTTGCTTACCAAACCACTTACCGAAACGCAAGTGGTGCTGGCAAAATTCCTTTCCAGTCTCTTACTAGTCATTGTGGCCCTGATCCCAACGCTCATCTATGTGTATTCTGTGCACCAACTGGCCACTCCAGTAGGCAACGTGGATATGGGTGGTGTGTGGGGTTCCTACGTTGGCTTGGCACTTTTAGCCGGGGGATTCGTTGCCATTGGCATCTTCTGTTCTTCCATAACCAACAATCAGATCGTAGCTTTCATAGCCGGCGTCTTCATCAGCTTCATCATGTTCATGGGGTTTGAGCTGATCGCCTCTTTTCAAGCTTTCGGCAGCCTAGAAGGGCCAATGAAGAACTTGGGTATGCAGGAGCACTACCGGTCTATGGGTAGAGGTGTATTAGACCTCCGCGATGTGTGCTATTTTCTTGGGATCATTACTGTATTCCTCTTACTGGCTAAAACCGTATTGCAAAGTCGCAAGTGGTAATGAAAGGAAGGAAAGCGCGAGATATAGGAGAATTGATCATAGGTATTGCCCTAGTCATCGTGGTGAATGTGATCGTGCAGTACACGCCGGCACGAGCAGATCTTACCAGCGAGAAGCGCTACACGTTGACCGAACCGACGAAGGAAATGGTAGGTTCGCTCCGAGACCCGCTTTATGTAAAGGTCTATTTGCATGGAGACCTCCCTGCTGACCTACTGCGACTAAGCCAAGCCACCCGCGAGCTGCTGGAAGAGTTGAAGGCGCATGCACCCAGCAAGATCGATTACGAGTTCATTGACCCTTCTGCTAGCGAAGATGACAAAACGCGCAATGAGATCTATACACAATTACAAGAAGAAGGGCTTAACTATTCCAGCATAAGCGTCAATGAGAAAGGGTCTCAGGTTGAGCACATTTACTTTCCTGGTGCTCTGATCACCTACCAAGGAAAGACCGCTCCGCTTCAGTTGCTGAAAACGCAAATGCGCATGCCCGATGCGGGTATGGTGAACCGTTCCGTTAATAACCTGGAATATGAAATGGCCATTGCTATTCGTCAGTTATTACGCAAGGAACGTCCAAGTATCGTATTCATGCAGGGTCATGGCGAGGCAAATGAATTGGAGTTGGGTGATATCACCGCTGCACTGCAGGAACAGTACGATGTAGGCAGCATAACAATTGATGGCCAGCTGAATTCGCTCAGTTTCAAACCAGATGCCAGTCGATATCGTTTGAACCGATTTGATATGGTCATAGTTGCGGGGCCGGATTCGTCTTACTCAGAACAGGATCAGCTGATACTGGATCAGTTCATAATGAACGGCGGAAAAGTGATTTGGTGTGTAGATCCCATGAACGCCAATTTGGATAGCCTCCGGGTCAGGCAGATAAGCACGGCAACTCCGCTGGAAACAGGGTTGGACGAATTGCTTTTTGCCTACGGCGCGCGGTTGAACAAAGACATCATCATTGACCGCAGTTGTTCGATCATCGAAATTTTCACGACCCCATTCGGAAATCAACGGAAATTAGAGAAGAAGCCGTGGTACTTCGAGCCCGTTATCATTCCTCAGGGGAAGCACCCGATATCGGCCAATATTGATCCCGTGCACACCAAATTCGTTAGTTCTATCGATCTGATTGAAAAAGATAGTGTGAAGCAAACGGTATTGCTCAACTCCTCTCCTTTCTCCCGTGTGCTTAACAACCCTGTGCAGGTTAGCTTGAACATTGTTGACATTGATCCGAACTTCGTTAATAGTGATGATTCTTCACTTCCCGTTGCCGTGTTGCTTGAGGGCAAATTCACTTCTGCGTTCAAGGATCGTTTTATGCCTTTCAATGCAGAGGTAGTCAAAACAGAAATGGGATTCCGAGAAGAAGGTCGGCATTCCAGCATGCTGGTGATCAGTGATGGGGATCTAATCCAAAATCGAGTGGATGAGCGAAAGAGCATGTACTTCGCATTGGGTTATGATCGATATGCCCAGCGAAAGATTTATGGGAATAAGGAATTCTTGATCAATGCGATCAATTACATGCTGGATGATAAAAGCCTGATTTCCATACGGTCACGAAATATCAGTTTGCGTAAACTGAATGAACAGCAGGTGATCGATGAGCAGCAATTTTGGAAGGTGATGAATATGAGTTTGCCTATTCTGCTCGTTCTCTTATTCGGCGGGTTGATGTTCTATTACCGCAAGCGTAAATTCAGTAGAGAGATCACATGAAAAGAACACTGATATTGTTGATTGCGTTGATCCTGTTGGGTGTTCTTGCGTGGAAGCTCAATACGGATAACAAAGGATCCACGCTGAAGAAAGAGTTAGCGGGATTTGCCATAAGTGACACCGCTCAAGTATCACGCATCTTCATTGCCAAGAGTGACGGTAGCCAGGTCGATCTCAAACGGGCAGGTAAGATCTGGACCATCAACGACAAGTATCAAGCCAAAAAAGTGAACGTGGATCTCCTCCTGAAATGCTTTAAGCGGATTGAAGTAAGGGGGCCTGTACCTGGTGCTACCCGAAAAACGGTAATTAAGACCATGGCCGCCAAAGCGACCAAAGTAGAGATTTACTTAGGTGGCGGGAAGAAGCCTGCGAAAACATGGTACGTTGGTACATCCGATCAAGATCACCGAGGCACGTATATGTTACTGGAAACACTGGAAGATGGGCGCTCTACTGCCCCGTTCTTGATGGGCATGTCTGGTTTCACGGGGTTCCTAACGCCTCGTTTCCACACCTCGCTAGAAGATTGGCGTAATTCCAAATTAATCGGAATTGCAGACCTGACCAGTATTGTCAGCTACACCGTTCAAAATAACGCTCTTCCAAAGGAGAGCTTTACAATACGGCATCAGGAAAGCACCTTTGAACTGCTGGATGGCGATGGACAGGTCGTTTCTACCCCGGATACTGCGCAAGTTGCGGGCACCTTAGTACCGCTAAAAAAGCTCCATTATGAATTCTTCGAAGACTTCTTTGATGCGGAAAGAAGGGATTCGGTCATGCAGAGCCAGCCTTTGTACGAGGTATTGATCAGGCTTAATGATGGTACAGAGCAACAAGTCAACTTTTGGAAGCGCAAACCACCAACCGCCAGGTACGACGACGAAGGGTCTGAGCTACCTATCGACCCCGACCGGATGTTCAGTGTGGTGAATGAAACAGAGTTGGTCGTGGTTCAACGCCATCTTTTTGACCGTGCACTTCCTCGACTCAATGACCTGCGTTGAGACCAAAAAGTGTTAACAACCATGCGTTTCTGTTAATAACCCAACAGGCACACCCATTAAGGGGGGAATATCTTTGCTGTCCTTCAAAACAGAGACGAAGAACACATGAAATTCTTAGTATCCAGCTCAGCCTTGCTCAAGCAGCTGCAAGTGCTTCAGGGGGCATTGACCAATAGCAATACGCTCCCGATCTTGGACAACTTCTTGTTCGACGTGAACCAGAAAGTACTGACCATAACCGCTTCGGACCTAGAGACTACGATCACGGTGCGTATGGCGATCGAAAGTAAGGACAGTGGTAGCATAGCCATTCCTGCCCGCTTATTGCTCGACACCTTGAAAGCGTTTCCTGAGCAACCGCTGACCTTTGCGGTAGACTTGAAGAAATTGGGCATTGAGATCAACAGCGAGCAAGGAAAGTACCGCATGACGGGATTCAATGGCACTGAATTCCCAAAAACTCCTGCCGTTGAGGATTCCAGCAACATGACGATTGGCGCGGAGTCCTTAGGAGATGCGATAAATAAGAGCCTTTTTGCGACAGGAAACGACGACCTGCGTCCGGTCATGTCAGGAATCTACTTCGAATTGAATGAAGACAACGTGCGTTTTGTTGCTACCGACGCGCACAAATTGGTTCGATACACGCGCAACGATGTACGAGCGGAGAAGGGAGCCTCGTTCATTGTACCAAAAAAGCCTTTGAGTTTGTTGAAGAACGTATTAGGGGCTACCAGCGCCAATGTCTCGGTGGACTACAATGACAACAATGCCTCATTCAAATTTGACGATACGGAGGTTGTGTGCCGGTTGATCGATGGAAAGTATCCGAATTACGACGCAGTTATCCCTAAGAAGAACCCAAATAAGTTGACGGTCAATCGCACGCAGCTTTTGAGTTCAATACGCCGTGTGGCGATCTTCTCTAACAAGACCACGCATCAAGTACGCTTGCACATTAACGGCAGTGAGCTGAATATCAGTGCTGAGGATCTGGACTTCGCCAACGAAGCGAACGAGCGCTTGACATGTAGCTATGAAGGAGAGGAAATGACCATCGGCTTCAACTCGCGCTTCCTGATCGAAATGCTTAGCAATTTGCGGTCGGAGAATGTGGTTATTGAAATGAGTGCACCTAACCGGGCAGGTATTCTTGTTCCTGAAAACGCAGATGTGCCAGAAGAGGATGTGCTCATGTTGGTCATGCCTGTGATGCTGAACAACTGATCGAGCAGGAATCACCACTGGTTCCGTTTATTGCGTAAGTGTTGATGAAAACGAGCTTGCTTTACTGTGTTTTGGCCCTAGTGTTAGGTGCCAGCACATGCAATAACAAAGCT
>CAZPEQ010000201.1:0-5365 GCA_964585605.1 uncultured Weeksellaceae bacterium
AGGTAAGGATTAATCCTATTGGGGCACTGTTCGGTAATATCGATCTTTCAGGAGAGTACTTTGTTTCTGAATCTTTCGGTGCTGAATTAACCCTGCAAGCTCTAATAGGAGGTGGCCCGTCAGATGATATTTTCGACACAAGGAGATCAGGTTTCGGAGTTATGGGCATGGGCAAGTACTACTTCTCGCCAGATGATGTTTGTGATAAATTCTATGCAGGAATTTATTTAAGGCAACGTTCATGGGAGATTACGGCAGAAGATGTGGATGGCTCGCAATTTGCGGGTTTCAACCGAAGCGTTTTTGCAGGTGGATTTGCTCTTGGCTATAAGTGGGCTGGATCCGAAGGGATCGTCTTTGAACTTGCACTAGGAGGGGGAAGAGCGTTCAGTGAGAGTAATGAGTGGACCGACGAAGACAATCAAGGGGTGGAATTTCCAACTCTAGGGGTAGACTTTATCTCCCGTTTAGCCATTGGTTATCGTTTCTAAAAAGGCTCACGTAATTGGTTTTTCCTTGTGAGATACACAAGGGTGCTAAGATTAGAAGCTCCCGCAACGGTCTACGTTGCGGGAGTTTCTATTTTCAGTCGCCTTGCCTCATTTATTGACCATCATTATTTGCAGCTTTGCATTACAAGTGAGCTGCGTGACACTTGCGCAACGGTGAGTTGTGTCTTTGAGCGCAGGTTTAGCCTAGACAGAATTCAATTAAGCTACTTCCTCCGTCTGGATTTCTCGGCCTTCGGCGCTCCTGTTATGGCAATTGCTCGATTAGAATAGCGGTTGGCACGGAACCTCCTACGTTCACTAGAATCGGGTCTCGGTCGTTGTTGGCTCCGGTATACTTGATTATCGCATCCAAGTTCACATCTTCAGCAGAGTAGTCAACCAAAGTTGCGGTTGGAACAGAACCACCGATCTTGACCAATACCTGGTCTCGATCGTTGTTCGCACCGGTATAACGGATCACGCCGTCAGATGAAACATCTCCCATCCAAAGTACTTGCGTCCCGTTTATGTCCTTGCGCGCATTAGTGCCAAATACGGCGGTTGTTCCACTTGTCAAGTCAACGTCCGTGGGCGCACCTGATAACGCGACAGCAGGCACGGCCATGGTACCTAAATGATTTCGGTGCCTTACTGCTACAAAGTAATTTCCTGGAGAGACTGCGATGTTCACATCAGAAACGCCATCAACATCTACCACATCACCATCGCGTTGTAGCAAGGCACTTCGACTTGCTACAATGGTGCTGTTGTCATTCTCATCACGCAATTCAACAACTACCCAGTCTACGATTGCATCAACACCTGTTGCGGAGAGTACCGCAGGATCGGTGATCTGTTCTCCTCCGCCGCCTACGAAACCATAGCCCAAAGTAGTGTAAGGCTCGGTCAACGGCAGCAATCCTGCAACACGCATAGCGTCGTTCATCGTGCCCGCGCCATCGTAAGGGCCTTCCAAGAATAGATCTGCAGCCAACTGCACTTCAGAAGTAACAACGGATATTTGAATATCGTCAATAGCAAAATCATTTTGCCAGCTATTGCCAAGGGTGCCCACTTCAGCTCGGAATCGGATCTGTTGCAAGCCATTATTCGTAGGTATGTTCACCGTGGTTTGGGTCCACACATCACCTTGGTCGCCCGACAAGCTCCAGAAGGTGTTCCAAGTTCCTCCTTCTAGCCCTTGTAATTCGAGGGTGCCTATTTCTGCTCCCCACATGTGAAACCAAAAGGAAACATCGATAGCACTTGTACCCGCGATATCAATGCATGAACTTTCTAAAAAGGCGACATCACCAAAGTTGACCGGCGTGCTTGTTTCTGTGTAATAGTAAAAACCTGATCCGGTGGTATGATCCCCAGAAGGTCCTGTGGCGTTACTTGTTGTACTTCCAGTAAAGTAGGTCCAGTCAAAGTCGTCTCCACCTACGTTGTTCCATGTCGCACCACAAAGACTGATTGATTCGAGGTCGTCGCTGAAGCCATTGGGGTCAATGCATGAACTGGACGAGGATCCTACTTCAAAATTGAAAGACACCGCATCGGTGAAAACATCAGCAGTGCCCAATATGCCGCCTGAATTGCTGACCGAAATGGCCCCATTCCCGAATGCACAGCAGATACCGTCGCCAAAAGAGTCCAGTACCTCAAAAGAATAGCACCCATCAACCAAGCACACGTTCACGTCAGGTTCTGGATATTCGCCGTTCGTTGCCTGTGTTACATAAGGGCCACCACTCGCCGCAACCGCTCCACTCGCGTCAGTCAAACTCCAAGTCGTTTCTGCACCATAACGATCCAGCAGAATACTGACGGTATGAGGAGAACAGGCTGCTGTTGTGTAAGACCACGTATTCGAATACCCACTCATACCGCAATCGTTCAATGAACGAACGCGCCAGTAGTAGGTTGTTGTTGGTTGATTCGCTGTTGCCGTGTAGCTCGTGCCGGTAATGCCACTTGCAGTTTCCTCCACATTGGTAAATGCAGCATCGGTTGCGATGTCTACCTCGTATTCGCTTGCCACCGGATCGGCTGTCCACGTCAACACGGCGCCGGAAACGTTGGTGCTTGCATCGGCAGGTGCCGTGTTTGTTACCCCTCCAGGCGATGTCAAAAGATCGAGCGACAGCAGAATCGTTCGAGGCCCAGCTGTACTGGTAGCATTCAGGTCAAAGGTGTAGGCTCCTGGGGTAGCGGCACCTGTGTTGGAAAGTGTAAGTGTACTTGTTCCTGCAGGTGTAACCGGGTTTGTGCTGAACGCAGCACTCACACCAGCTGGAAGGCCTGTAACACTGAGTGTCACCGGATCACTGTATCCTAGTACGGAACCTACCTGTATCGTGTACGTGCCATTCGCTGGTTGGCACACTGTGATACCAGCTGCGGTCAAGTCAACCGAATAATCAGGTACGCTTGGCGCAAAAGAGAACTCATAAATGCGTGTGTCCCAAGCAGTGGAAGTATTGTAGCAGCCCACTCCCCAGAAACTGCCCGTGGACGGGTCACTATCCAAAGAAAAGTAATCTCCCCAGCGGTTGCTGGAATTAAAACTTGTTCCTGCAACTATGCTGGTCTCTGCGATCGGCATGGTGCCAAGCGGGTCAGAAGCATTTCTTCCGGTGAAACGCAAAGAAGGGTTTGTGGTTGAACTGGAAACGCTATACGCTAGTCCAATATCTCCAGCGTCGTTGATGGCTATACCTGCCATCCACCTGCTGTCACTATCTGGTGAATATGTACCTTGTTGATAGATGGTCCAAGGTTGAGTTGGGCCACCTGTTCGGCGAAGTTCGTACCAACGGATTCCAGCGCGATCGGTTCCGTCAACATCGGTTACGTGGTTACAAACGATCACCTCGTGCGAGCCCATGTTGCGGTACTGTGCACGGTTCATGATTACTTCACGCAACGGATCCAAACGTGTTCCTGTACCCGGCTGTTGGATGCAAGAAAAGGACGTGAAGCCACACAGTTCCGTATCGAAAGGTTGAGTGGCAAGGAAGTCAGGGCCTGATAGTACAGAGTTTGATTGGTTGTTGAAATCCACAGATAGCGTCCATATTTCCAAGCGGTCGTTTGGTATGGTCGCAGACCAAGCGTCGTCCGCCATGCGCATCAATGTTGCAGGTGCATTAGCGGGAGGTGGCGTACCGTTATCGAAGGTGATTGGTGTGGTTGCCTGAAAACCAATGGTCGGATAGTCTGGCGTTGTGAATCGTTGTGCTGTTGCAGTTGGGTCACCCGCTAAGATCTTGGTACGGTCCAATGCGTACAAAGGGCTTCCTCCACCCTCATTGCTTGTTACCATATACATATCCTGCCACACACTGTATTTCGGATAGTCAGGGAATTGTGGCGCGGTGAACGCAAATGCATTCCACGTTCCTGTGGGGTCAGCGGTGGTAGAAACGGCCACCAAAAGCTGATTGCCAGAAGAGGAGAACTCACTCATGAGCCAACGATCTACCAACGCATCATACAGCACGATCGGGTCACCAAGACCTCCAACCGATCCTGTGAAATTGTCCAAATAGACCTGAGGCCCTAGTGAGTTGCCGCTCTTATCGAAAATCTCAAAATAGGCGCCTGAAGGGCCGTTGATCATTTCGATAACGTGGTTCGGCCCAACATCTAAGCACGGATCAGCAGGACTTACCCCACTGTTAGTCATGCCATCAAAAGACAGGTCTAAACTGCGATTCGCACCCGCACGCGTGCCGTTCCCTTTCTGTAATGCTGGATCCACCCCTTGCGGTAATGCATTGGGGTTCGTTTGCTTGTGCAAGCCTTTGCCCTCTAATTCTTCATGAGGCACAAGAACACCGTCGTTACTGCGCACGATCGGGTTCGCAAACTTTCTGTTAGCATCCCATTTACTGTAGGCTTCGGTTTCACCCAGGTAGGTTAAAGGAATGACCTGCGCGTTATGCAGAGAAACTTTTTGTTGGGCGAAGGAGAGGGTAACGAAGAGCACGGATGCACTCAATGCAAGAGTTTTAAATCGGAACATGTTGGACGCTAGAGCTTCGGATTAAGACCAGCAAGATACAGCAAACACGTTGACCCTCAAGTTTTAAGCTGAAAAGCATCGAGGCATATTAGAATGGAGAGGCTTATTTGGTGCTAGGTCATGATTGACGACCTGCGGAGCAAATGTGTACTTTTCGTTTCATGAGTTGGATCAGAACAATCGCCTATAAAGAAGCCTCCGGCCGATTAAAGACAATTTATGATCGGATCAAAGGGCCGAATGCTGAATTGGATAACGTGTTGACCATACATAGCCTGAGGCCACATACGTTGGAAGGCCATATGGCCTTGTACAAGGCTACCCTGCACCATAGCAAGAACACCTTGCCGAAATGGTATTTGGAAACTATTGGGGTTTACGTGAGCAGGTTGAATGCATGCGAATATTGTGCGGCACACCATGCCGTGGGTATCAAGCGAGGTCTTGAAGACGCAGGTCAATTTCAGGTTGTAAAAGAGGCTCTCGCCAGTGGTGATTTTACCGATGCTTTGGAGCCGAGATTGGCTGCGGGCATGAGCTATGCATATCAATTAACGAAGGCACATCAAACCTTAAATAAAGCATTCATTGATAAACTGAAGGCGGCGGGTTTGACGGAGGGAGAATTATTGGAGATCAATCAGGTGACCTGCTATTTTAACTACGTGAATCGCATGGTGGTTGGACTGGGCGTGGATCTAGAGGATGCCGGAGAGATCGGCCTTTCGCCAAATAGTGGTGGAGATGACGAATGGGGGCATAGCTGAACGGCGTACTGAGTTTACATATTATGCTGATAATAAGAGACTTGTTGGTTTTGTCGTAAGGATTCCTACATCCGGCT
>CAZPEQ010000202.1:0-5338 GCA_964585605.1 uncultured Weeksellaceae bacterium
TCTCAGCGTATGCGTATTCATTGAACCAGAGGTGGTGGATACAGGCTTCCGCCGGTACTTTTTTACTCTGGAGGGGGGCCTTATCAAACAACTCCAATTCTTTCGCCGTGCTGATATGCAACACGTGTAAACGCGTACCCAGTTCACGTGCCATTTTCACTGCGCGCGACGAACTCAAATAACATGCTTCGTGATCGCGAATGATCGGGTGCTGCTCAACGGGAATGTCCTCTCCCCACTGCTCCTTCGCACGTGCCATTTGAGCGCGTATACGCGTTTCATCTTCACAGTGTGTGGCTAAGATCATGTGCACCTTACTGAACAGTTCATATAAAACCTGTTCATTGTCCACCAACATGTTGCCTGTTGAAGAACCTAAAAACGCCTTGATGCCACAAACAGTTCGTGGGTCGGTCTTGAGCACCTCTTCCAAATTGTCGTTGCTCGCCCCCATGAAAAAGGAGTAATTCGCCTGCGATATGCGCGCTGCAATGCTGAACTTATCTTCCAATAAATCTTGGGTAAGCGTTTGGGGTACGGTGTTCGGCATTTCCATGAAGGTCGTGATCCCTCCCGCCACAGCTGCTTGAGAACCATTAGCAATGTCTTCTTTGTGGGTTAGCCCCGGCTCCCGAAAATGAACCTGATCATCAATCGCGCCCGGCATTAAATAGCACCCTGTGCCATCTACCTCCAGGGCACCAGCTGCAGAACTGATACCCTGCTCCTCAACACGTTCAATGAATGGCCCGTCAACCAGCACATCGGCTCGAAACGTTCTTCCTTCATTGATAAGCTCCGCATTCCGAATGAGTGTCTTGCTCATTTTACTTTGATACTGCGCATTTTCCAAACTCCTATGACGGCTTCACTGAAGATATTCATGCTCATCTTCGACGTACCCTTAACTCGGTCTTTGAAAAGAATGGGCACCTCTTGGATCTTAAACCCATTCTTGTGCACACGATACTTCATTTCAACCTGAAAGGCATAACCAATAGAACGGACGCCTGCCAGATCCAGTTTTTCTAGTACCTCTCTTGAATAACAGACAAAACCCGCTGTTGTGTCTTTGACCTGAAAACCGAGAACCATTCGTACGTAATACGAGGCCCAATAACTCAACATTTTCCGATCCCAAGTCCAGTCTACCACACCCCCTCCTTCAACATAGCGAGAACCAACACTCATGTCAGCATCTGAAGTACATGCTGCACATAAACGAACAAGGTCATCTGGATCATGCGAAAAATCAGCATCCATTTCGCACACAAGTTGGTAATTATGCTCTAATGCCCAACGAAAGCCACTGATATACGCCGTTCCTAAACCAGACTTGCCTTCTCGCTCAATAAGATGCAATTTGCCCGAGTATTCTTGTTGTAGGTCTTTAACGATCTGTCCCGTACCGTCTGGTGAACCATCATCAACAACGAGCATATGCATTGCCGGCTCTAACGAGAAAACCTTGTGGACCATTTCCACAATATTTTCCTTCTCATTATAGGTGGGTATGATAACTAGACGGTTCGACACGATTCTCGATCAAAGGAGGGTAAAGATAGGCCACCCATTAACGCGGAAATTGATACTTATCGTACAAGCGTAACGTGTCCGACTTTACGGACTTTCTCTCCTGTCAACGCATCTTGCGCAAGAACCTGCCATACGTATACATCTTGCTGGGATTCAGTACCGTTTGAACTACCGTCCCACGCTTCACCTAACTGTTGTGTTGAAAAGAGGGCATCACCCCAACGATTAAAAATGAGGAATTCGTAGGATTCTGGTCGTATGCCCAGCACTACTGGTAAAAACGCGTCATTTACGCCATCACCATTGGGAGTGAACGCATTAGGCACCAGGATCGTCGTGCTCTCTACCACCTCTATGGTGACGCATATCGAATCAAAACAGCTCGCATCTGCGAACACATACTGGCATACCTCATACTCGTCAGGCAACACAGACGGGAAGGTGAACGCAGGAGAAAATTCTTGTACAATACCCAAATCACCAAAATCCCAAAAATGATCATTGAATCCGGAGGCCGTATTCTGAAAAAAGACCACGGGGTCAGATTGCGAAACGACAGGAGGTACTGCATTAACCCCTGCAATCGGCTGGTCGAACACATCTACCGGCGTTACACTCGTAACAAAAGCAGAACAGCCGTTAGGCAATGAAACAGTGAGGTTGGCTAAATAGCTTCCGGCGTCAGCATAGACAATGGTATCTCCGCCGCACGTGTTTGATGTATCTCCATTTCCAAAATTCCAGAAGCAGGTACCCGAGGTGCTGCCCAAATTAGTAAAGACAACTTCTTTTGGCGCACAACCGAGAGATTCTGTAAAACCGATCTGCGGATCAGGGGTGGTCAACACGTTAACTGCAACAGTAGCTGTATCTGCAATGCATGGCGTGTTCCCCTGAACAACGTACTGGTAAGCACCTGAAGGGTCCACCGCTGGGTCGAAAACAGAACTTACCTGAAGGCCATTTGAATTGAACCACGTTCCTCCTGGATCAGGGTTTCCTTGCAGCGAATCCACAATGGCAAAAGGTGCATCATTCGCACACAAGACAGCAGTACCGTTCGTACCCACGACAGGCGCCTGAATGACCTGCACGGTTGTCATAGCCGTATCGGCTCCACAGCCATTGCCTTGCGAGACTATGTACAAGTAGGTGCCCGCGGGGTCCACCGCCGGATTGAAAAGTGCACTTACCGAATTTCCACTGCCATCAACCCAACTACCTGTCAACACCGGGCTACCACCTAATCCAGCTATGAGATCAAAGGGCGCATCTGCAGAACAAACCACCAGGGAGCTGTCTTCACCTGCATACGCAATAGGTACGATGACAACATTTACCGTTGCGCTAGCTGCTGCGCACGGCGCAGTACCCGAAACCGTGTACGTATAGTTACCTGCTGGTCCTACAGCCGGATCAACAATACCGGTCGTAACACCGCCACCTGGCCCTGTCCAAACACCTCCTACATCTGGTGTCCCACCAAGTGTGCCGAATAATGCCGTAGGCAAGTCGTTGGCGCATAATGTGATCATTCCATTGGAGCCAGCTTCAGGCGCTATTGACACCGTAACGATCAAGGTACTGGTATCATCTGGGCAGCTTGCATTACCCAAAACCGTGTAGTCGAAGATCCCTGAAATACCTGTTGAAGGATCAAATGTTGCCCCTATGGGCGCGCCACCGGCATTTGTCCAGGCTCCACCCGGATCAGGTGTACCGGTCAAACTATCCAACAAATTGAATGGGGGCACATTGGAACAGATCGTTATTGCATTGGAGAAACCAGCGTTAGGCCCTCCGAAAATGAGTACATCGACTAGGGCGGTGTCATCCGGACACGCACCACCATTCAAAATATATAGGTATACACCCGCGGGATCCACTGCAGGATCTACCGAACCCGTGGTCGCATTACCAAGTGGATCCAACCACGTACCGCCTACCCCGGGCGTTCCACTCAATTGCGGGAACAAATCAAATACAGGGTCGCCAGTGCAAACAGAGTTAGTGCCATTCGACCCGGCATTAACCAAAGGTGCAATGCTTACCGTTACCGCTTGCGATGCACCCATGCAGCCACCCACACCAGGTAAGGTGTACGTGTAGATCCCCGCCGAATCCACTGCCGGATTAAACTGGCCAGAATGAAGCTGTCCATTGGGATTGTTCCAAATACCTCCAGGATCCGGACCTCCTCCTAACTGGCCGAACAGTCCTACAGAACCTCCACTCACGCATACGTTTACCGACCCTGCATTTCCTGCATTTGGTGTTGCAATGATGTTGACCGTAACCACCGCACTGGCATTTGGACAAGGCATTGTTCCAGTAACGGTGTAGGTATAGTTACCAGGAGAATCGACCAAAGGATCAAACACGCCACTGAATGCGCCATTTGGACCTATCCACGAACCGCCTGGATTTGGCAAGCCTCCTAACTGGCCGAACAAATTTGTGCCGCCTCCTGTAGCGCAGACAGAAATCATTGCATCCAACCCAGCATTTACCGGAGCGAAAATATTTACGGACACCATCTGCGACGCTCCGGCACAGGATCCCGTACCAGCAATCATGTATACATAGATACCTGCAGGATCAACCGCGGGATCCAGAATACCCCCATGCGCATTCCCATTGGGATCGATCCACGTGCCGCCAAGATCCGGCGTTCCTCCTAGCTCAAGAAAAAGGTCCACAACCCCTCCACTAGAGCAAACATCAACAGAACCGGCTGTTCCGGCGTTCGGCATAGGCGTGATAGAAACTGTAAGTATAGTGCTAGCGTCAGCACAAGGAGCCACACCCGAAACGGTATAGGTATAGTTACCTGGAGGATCAAGCAAGGGGTCTAGGGTGCCGCCGAATACGCCATTCGGGCCGATCCATGTTCCTCCGGCATCTGGCGTACCGCTTATCAGTAAGAACAAGTTAACCGGGCCACCAGTAAGGCAAACAGAGCTTGTGCCATTCATACCTGCATTTGGCGCAGGTGTAACGTTCATCATTACAATCTGGGATGTGCTGGCACAAGGTGCAGTGCCAGAAACCGTGTAGGTGTAATTCCCTACCGGATCAGCCATAGGATCAAAAACACCTGAGTGCCCCAAGCCGTTGGGGTCAGTCCATATTCCACTTGGATCAGGAGCTCCACCAAGTTGATTGAATAAAGTGACATTCCCTCCCGTAGAACATGCTGTACTAGCTCCGGGTGTTCCTGCAAATGGCGCGTTGACCAAGTTGACCATGACCACTGCACTCTGATCCGAACATGGCGCTGCTGAGGTTATCGTGTAGGTGTAATTCCCTGCTGGATCCACGGCCGGGTCAAAGGTTCCATTCGAAACTCCGTTCGGTCCCGACCATAAACCTCCAACATCTGGAGTTCCTCCTAACTGACCGAACAAGTTCAGGGAAGTACTGGTATTGCAGATGGTGATACTTGCGTCTAAACCTGCACTGGCTACTGGCACAACGCTGATCGTCACCGTGGCGGCATCACTTACACATGGAGCAGTAGCCGTGACAGTGTAGGTATAAACTCCGGGAGGATCCACTGAGGGGTCGAACGCACCCGCGATCGCAAGCCCATTCGGATCAGTCCACGAACCACTCGGATCGGGTGTACCCGTAAGCTGATCGATCAAGTTGATACTGGCGCCAGCAGCGCAAAGGGTTATCACACCATCTCCTCCTGCTGTTGGTGAAGAGGTGATGTTAACGGTCAACATAGAACTTGCACTTAGGCAAGGAGCCGCGCCGGATACCGTATATACATAAACACCCGTAGGGTCGACCCCAG
>CAZPEQ010000203.1:0-5337 GCA_964585605.1 uncultured Weeksellaceae bacterium
CCCGTGGCTAATGTTACCGAAGTGACCGTAGAAATGAAGGAATTAAGAGAAATTATGTTCGGGACGGTTGAGCTGACCTGATATGGGCCTAAAAACTGAATACTGAGCGGAGCGAGTAGGTAGTAGCCAAAAAGTATCCCCGCTGCAAAGAGTAAAGAACCGCTTAGCACGCTCCAACGGAGACTCTTCTGCTCTTTTGGCTTTAAACCAGGTTTGATGAATCGCCACGCTTCCCACAGTATGTATGGGAAGGCTCCTATGATACCCGCAACGAAGGAAACGGTGATGTGGGTCATGAACTGACCGGCCATGCTGATGTTCTGCAGCTCAAAGGTTTCAACGTCCATACATAAGGCCTTCTCTAGTTGCATCCATTTAGAAAGGTCGCACATGGCCACATAGGTCCAGAAACTGGGATATAACGGGGCAAGCACGATCCCATCAAAGACCAAGTCTTTGAACACGAACGCGGCTACCAGAATGATTCCAATAGCGATGAAAGAACGCACAAAAGTCCACCTCAGCTCTTCCAAATGCTCTAGGAAGGTCATGTCTTTTTCGTGCTGCTGATCTAGTGTTGCCAAGACCCGCCAAAGATAGAAGCAATGAACAACGTGGGTTAAATGGCCTGAATAATCAGCGACCACATAATATAGGCTAAAACTAGATGAAAGTTTTGCTAAAAAACGGGTTGTGAAATAGCCGTCTGCCTTAAATTAGAGAACTAGAAAACGTATTAGGGATCATCCCGATCAACAGCATGGTAGAAGTTGACGTTGCGCCATTAGAAGCGCTCAAAGATTTTTTCGGATTCAGTAAATTCAAAGGTGAGCAAGAAGCTGTTATCCAAAGTGTGCTCAATGGGCAGGACACTTTCGTTATTATGCCCACCGGAGGAGGAAAATCCCTCTGTTACCAGTTGCCCGCTCTTATGAGCCCGGGAACGGCTGTGGTTGTGAGTCCGCTGATCGCCTTGATGAAGAATCAAGTAGACGCACTTCGGGGTTACAACTCCGAAAGGGGTGTCGCGCATTTTTTGAATTCTTCCCTTTCTCGTGGAGAATTGCAGCAGGTGCGAGCAGATGTTGAGAACGGGGTTACGAAAGTATTATACGTAGCACCTGAATCACTTACAAAGAAGGAGAACGTGGAAATGCTGAAACGCTCCACTTTATCGTTCTTCGCTATCGACGAAGCGCATTGTATATCTGAATGGGGCCATGATTTCCGGCCTGAGTACCGTCGTCTTCGTGAGATCTTTGATGAGATCGGCAGAATACCCTTGATCGCACTGACGGCAACCGCAACGGAAAAGGTGCAGCAGGATATCATGAAGAATTTGAATATGGATAATGCCAACGTATTCAAAGCTTCCTTTAACCGTGCTAACCTCTTTTACCAGGTACTGCCCAAAGCAGATGTGAACCGCGATACGATCAAATACATCAAACAACACCCTGGGCGTTCTGGTATTGTTTACTGCCTCAGTCGTAAGAAAACGGAAGAAATCGCCGAGGCGCTTCAGGTTAATGGTATAAAAGCCCTGCCCTACCACGCTGGTATGGATGCTTCGCAACGTGCTAAGCACCAAGACATGTTTCTCATGGAGGATGTGGATGTGATCGTTGCGACGATTGCGTTCGGCATGGGTATAGACAAACCGGATGTGCGTTTTGTTATCCACCACGACATTCCAAAAAGCCTAGAGTCGTATTATCAAGAGACCGGACGTGCCGGACGTGATGGAGGAGAAGGAAACTGCGTGACTTTCTACGCCTATAAGGACATCGAAAAATTAGAGAAGTTCCTACAAGGCAAACCAATTGCGGAGCAAGAGATCGGCCGTCAGTTGTTGCAAGAGACGGTCAGCTATGCTGAAACCTCTATGTGTCGTCGGAAATTCTTACTCCACTATTTCGGAGAGGAGTACGCACAGGAGAACTGCGGCGAATGTGATAATTGTAAAGACCCTAAGGAGAAGTTTGATGCGCAAGCGGATCTTGCCGTGGTTTTGAACGCAGTCGTTGAGGGCAAGCAACGTCATAAAGCCAAGTTCATTACGGATCTTATCGTGGGCACGAAGACAGCTGACATCAAAAAGTATAAAGGAGAGCAGCTCAAAGCGTATGGCGCGGGTGTAGGAAACGATGCGAAGTATTGGAACGCGATCATTCGCCAAGCCGTTGTAGGTAATTTCCTGACCAAGGATATTGAGACCTATGGTGTTTTGAGTGTATCCAAGTTGGGTGAAAAGTTTTTGAAAAAGCCTTATTTCGTGGAGTTCTCAAAAGAACGTACGATCAACGCACATGAAGGTCCTGGTGAATACGTTGCAGCGAAAGTAACCGCCGCCGCAGACCAGAAGCTTTTCAAAATGTTAAAGGAGTTACGCGGCAAGGTGGCCAAAGAAGAAGGCCTCCCTCCATACGTGATATTTCAAGACCCTTCGCTTGAAGAAATGACTTCTCGTTATCCAATAACGATTGAGGAGTTGACACAGGTGAGCGGAGTTGGCCCAGGGAAAGCAAAAAAATTCGGTGCTCCTTTTATTGAGCTCATCGAACAGTATGTGGAAGAGAACGACGTTGAGCGTATGCAAGATGTTGTCGTCCGCACCGTAGCTAAGAAAAGTGGGAATAAGGTTCATATCATTCAAAATATTGACCGAAAAACGCCTTTAGAGTCTATTGCGAAAGCGAAAGGTTTGAGCATGGAAGACTTAGTCAGTGAAATGGAATCCATCGTGATGTCAGGCACAAAGCTTGACATGAACCATTACCTGGCGGAAATGTTGGATGAAGATGCGCAAGAAGACATCATGGAGCACTTCCGTGAAGCTGAAAGTGATTCTATTCAAGAGGCCATTGACGAATTTGATGGCGAGTTCAGTGAAGAGGAGATGCGCTTAATGCGACTTAAGTTCTTAAGCGAGGTAGCGAACTAGAAGGAGTGTTGCAGTTCGTTCAACGTTATTGCCATCATTAACGCGCTGCCCACGCGTAGTGCTTCTTCGTCTATATCGAAAGTTGACGTGTGTAAGCCACTTTGAGACCCTACTTTGCTACTTCCTGTGCCTAGACGGTAGAAGCAAGCTGGCACCTTATGGGAATAAAAAGAGAAGTCCTCTGCACCCATCCGTATATCGATATCTACGACCTGATCATTCCCCAACAGGTCAACAGCAACTTGCCGTGAACGTGCTGTGAAGGCTTCATCATTCACCAAGACAGGATAGCCTACGCTGATGTCTACATCACAATCACCCCCCATACTTCGACATAGGTCAACGATCATTTGCGGCATTAAGCTGTGTAATTCCCTACGCCATGTTTCATCAAATGTCCTGAGCGTGCCTTCTAGGTTCACCTCCGATGGGATGACATTCGTTGCACCTTCCGCGATCACCTTTCCAAAGGACAATACTGTAGGAATCCACGGTTTAGCTCGTCTACTTACCAGTTGCTGTAGCGCTACGATCAAATGTGAAGAAATCAGCACCGGATCTATCAATTGCTGGGGCATGGCCGCATGGCCGCCCTTTCCCTTCACGCGTAGGCGTATTTCATCTGCGGATGCCATGAACGCTCCTGCTCGAAATCCAACTTTCCCAACGGGTATTTCTGGCGTTACATGCTGCCCGATAATATGCTCAGGCGTTGGATCTTTCAATACCCCTTCTTTGATCATGAGGCTTGCCCCTCCTGGGAGTTTTTCTTCAGCAGGTTGAAACAAGAACCGCACACTTCCTGATAGCGAATCTTGCAGGGTGGTTAAGCCCTTGACTGCACCAAGCAGCATGGCGGTGTGCGCATCGTGTCCACAAGCGTGCATAACACCTGAGTTTGCCGATACGTAATTATGTGTAGCGCTCTCCTGGATCGGCAGTGCATCCATATCTGCTCGCAGCGCAATGCAAGGCCCAGAATTTTTACCCTGTATCTCTGCTACAATACCATGTCCGGCCACATTCGTTCGGCATGACACGCCATAATCATCTAACTTCTGTTTGATGAACTTGGCCGTCTCTTCTTCTTGAAAGGACAATTCAGGGTACTTGTGCAGATGTCTCCTTATGGAGATCATCTCACTTAATTCTTCTTCGGCTTTGGAGAGTATCTGCTTTAACACAATACAAATATCATATATCCAGACTGAGCGAGAAATAGAATTCAGCCGGAAGACGCTGCCCATCGTCCACTCCCCATGCCCAATCAGCACGAACGAAGTAACCGAGAATACGGGTTCGCAAACCAAAACCATAACCGCCAACAATCGGTTCCCTTTGGTTTTCTAGCGATATGGTCAACGGATTTGCTGGTATGGTCAAGGTATTGAATGAATTGTCGTCCGAGTACGGACTTGATCCTGTCCAAGCCGTTCCAATGTCACCGAAACCAACAATCTGGAAATTATTTACAATATCAGATTTGATCGGCTTGTTCAGCAAGTACTTGAATACCGGGATACGAAGCTCTGAATTATACACGGAGAAGCTACTCCCATTCCTAGCGTTGTAGAAGAACCCACGTAAAGGAGTACCAATGGTCTGAAAAGCGTACCCTTGCGTCTGATCGATTGGTATGGAGTTATCAAACTCCGGGAACAACCAATTATCAACCCCGCCAAGGAAGAAAACCACTCTTCTACTTCCAAATGAACTACTACCGGCAAACCGGTTCACCCAAATGATATCACGATGCACTTTTAAGGCATGTCTAAAGTCGAAACCTACTACGGTAAGATCTGACTGGCGCTCACCAGGGTTCTGGTAATGCTCGGCGAATAATTTGTACCGCCATCCATTATAGAGATTCAGACCTTTGTTGATCGTATTGTCGAATACATATTCAAGTTTGAACCCAGTGTTATGGTCACCAGTATTTGGTGCTGCCAAGGTCGTCAAGTCAATACTTTGCTGCACTAAACGATCGTATCTATACAAGAAAGTTCCGCGCAAACTAGCAACTTCACTGAACGGATACTTCAGTCTCCATTTAATCTGCGATGTATTCGTCTTCAGAACAGAAAAATTAAAGAACGTGCGATTGGACTGGATAAGGCCTGATACTTTATGGTCCACCCTATTCTTCAAGTTCTCATAACTTAACTCGAAATCAAAGTTATTCAGATCCAATGCAGGCCTGAAGCCTCCAACGATCCGATAGTCCTCAAACAAGTCACTTACGCCTAGCTTAAGGTCTGCGCTCAATCCGGGATTAAGGTCAGAACCCGTCCCGTTGAACACTTGATAGAACTGATCCGTGAAACTGTTATCCACCTGGGTCAGCAATTTGTCAGTAGCGAAATTGGTATTGTAGTTCCGTTGTTCAGGGAATT
>CAZPEQ010000204.1:0-5329 GCA_964585605.1 uncultured Weeksellaceae bacterium
TCGTGCAGCAGGGTTTCTTCCATTAGATGAACCATACACCGCATTGGGACTTTCTTCTGGAACTGGCGAAACCACGACTCCCGCCGTACTTGGAGTTACAGGTGTCAATGCGATCATTGATTGGGTTGTAGTAGAACTTAGAGATCGGAATGACAATACCTTGATCACCGATCAGCGCCCAGCCTTGCTTCAGGCCGATGGTGATATCGTTTCCATGGATGGAGTTACCCCTGTACAGATCCAAACAAATGCAGATTCCGCGTTCATTGCTATTCGTCACCGGAATCACCTGGGTGCCATGTTAGCAGATCCCGTGGAGTTGACTGTTGGAGACACGGTCGAATTTGATTTTTCCGACCCTGCCCAGTTGAAGTTTGGGGTTGAGCCAATGATTACCATCAATGGGGTTGACGCGCTTTGGTCTGGAAATGCAGTAGGCTTCGATGACCTGCTGAAGTATACTGGGGCGGACAATGATCGAGACGCCGTACTGGTGGCAATAGGAGGAAGTGTTCCTACAGTAGTGATAAGTGGCTACAATGTGAACGATTGCAACTTAGACGGTGACGTTAAATACACGGGCGCTGACAATGACCGAGATCTGATATTGGTCAATATTGGAGGCAGTGTGCCTACGCTTACTCGCGCCGCGCAATTGCCTTGACTTGCATGCGCAGATTGAAGATCTTTGTATAGCAGAGAACGCTGAACATTTGTGTTTGATTCTCGTATAAATGCGTTCGCGATGCTACGCTTGATAACCAACAAATTCCTTGTCCTTTTTTTCGTGATCGCGCTCTGCGGCTTCACCTCCTTATTGGCACCCTTGCCAGGCTCAGGGTTACTTTCTGGAGAATCGGTGAGTCCATTCTTGAACGGGAACTTTCCAGTGGACGCTCCTTTCGGAACGGTAGGCCTAGAACAAGCGTATCCCAACTTGACTTTCAATAGTGGGCTCACCTGGACGACGCACCCGGCAGCCGATACCGTGTTCGTTGGTCAACGCGATGGTTTGGTCTCTTGGTTCGTTGAAGACGAGACCACGACAAACAAAACAACTTTTTTAGATCTCCGGCCAGAAGTAGGAGTTGTCTGGGATGGAGGCTTTCTAGGAATGGCCATGCATCCTGATTTTGGGAAACCAAATGCACCTGGCCGGAACTACTTCTACGTGTACTTCAGCACCAGAGACGGCAATGGTGGGCATGAACCAACTTCGCCTATGCCACAACCGTGCATTAGTGGTGCCGTTTGGAATGGGGGGTATAACATATTGCGTCGCTATGCAGTGATCGACGGAACACTTACCGTTGATCAGAACTCAGGGATTGAGATGTTCAAGACGCGCCATTACAATTCAACACACTACGGAGGAGGCTTGGCTTTCGGAGATGATGGATTCTTGTACTTGAGCACCGGTGATCAAGCGCAGCACAATCCTGCGCAGGACATCTCTACAAATTTAGATGCAGCCGTGCTGCGCATGGATGTGAATAAAGATCCCGCAAAGAGCCATGCCCCAGTGTATACGCACCCTCAAGACCCGCGAGGGCCTGATGAGGTGTCCGGTGTTGGGTATTGGATCCCCAACGACAATCCATGGGTTGGACAAAACGTGTTCGAAGAGTACTGGTCAATGGGACATCGGAATCCGCATAGAATGACCAAGGATCGGGCTACAGGTGAGCTCTGGATAGCTGAGATCGGATCAAGTCTTCACGAAGAAGTTAATCTGGTAGCCAAAGGCGAGAATTTCGGTTGGCCAGTTTACGAAGGATACGCCTTAAAGGAGAGGTGTCTAACGTCATTGTATAACGGCATGGCCCATAATGGCCCATTAGTAGCATTTCCGCGTAGTGAGGCTAATGCCATCATTGGAGGGTTTGTGTATAGAGGAACTGCATTGCCGCAGTTATATGGCAAATACATCTGTGCTGATTATGGTTCAGGAAACGAGATCTGGGCTGTCGACATCCAAACAGGTCAATATGATGTGTTGCTCAACTATAACCAAGGAGGAAGTATAATAACCTTTGGAGAAGATCATGACGGGGAGCTTATTGTCATGGCTCTTGGTAACAGTAGAAATGTTTACCGACTGGCACCAACAAACGCAGGGCTGAACTTGCCGAGTACTTTATCCCAAACAGGCGCATTTTCGGATCTATCCACGTTAACGCCTGCGCAAGGTGTGATTCCCTACGAGTTGATCGAATCATTTTGGTCTGACGGCGCTGTGAAGAAACGTTGGATGGTCGTTCCGAATAACGGTACGCACAATGCAGCAAATGAACAGGTGAAGTATAGCGAGAATGGTGTTTGGGAGTATCCGGTAGGTTCCGTGCTGATCAAACATTTCGAACTTCCTATCGACCACACAGATCCCTCAATAACAAGACGGCTGGAAACAAGGTTCGTCGTTGTTTATGAACCAGGTGAAGCGTATTGGTTGACCTATCGGTGGAGGAATGATGGCACCGATGCTGACCTGTTAACGACTGGGCTGGATGAACCGATAACCATATCCACGGCGAATGGCCCTGAAGATCAAGTATGGCACTATCCGAGTCGGGCCGAATGTTTTTCTTGCCACAATGAGAATTCAATGGGGACCCTTGGTTTAAGGACACGTAATTTGAATAGTGATTATACCTATCCGAGCACCGGCTTAACCGGCAACCAATTGGTCTCTTTGAGTGCGATCGGTATTCTTGACCAGACGATCACAGATGGCGATACGCCTGACCTCTTGACTCATGCCCGAATAGATGACATTCAATCTTCTTTGGAGGATAGGGCACGATCTTATCTGGACTTGAATTGTGCTTATTGCCATCAACCCGCAACGGGTAATAGAGCCGTGTTCGATGCACGGCTAAGTACACCTTTGAGCAACCAGAATTACTTCTCAGATCTGCTCAATGAAAGCCTGAACATACCTAACGAAGCGATAGTCGTTCCTTTTGACACAGCGGCTTCTGTCCTTTATCAACGTATCCATACAACAGGTTTTTTCCGCATGCCGCCGATTGCTAAAAACGTAATTGATCAAGAGGGTAGTAACTTGATTGCAGATTGGATCATGAATATCGATACGCTGGATGCCCCTTGCCCGACCGAGCACTTTGATATTGTGAATGTTTTCCCATACGCAGGTGGTCAAGATCAAGGAACGGCTACTGTTTTGGATCAGGGCGAGACTATAAGAGTTGCGGATAATGGATGGAAAGCGCTTCCTATCAATTATCAAGTCACAGCGAACACGGTACTTTCATTCAATTTCAGAAGTGGTATAATGGGTGAGGAGCATTCGATCGGTATGGCAAACAGTCTATCCATCGTAAGCGACCGTTTTAAATTGTATGGAACGCAAAATTCAGGTAATGCGGATTTCAATACCTACAGTGGATCGGGTCAGTATGAACAGTTCACAATTCCAATTGGGCAATACATTGGCGGGCAGATGAACTATTTGTTCTTTGTTTCGGATAAAGATGCCTCTCCGCAAACCTCCGAATCTCTCTTCAATGAGGTGCGCATTTTCGAAGATACCGATGGTGACGGACAATGTGACGGCTCTGCAACAGTAACCTTGGTGCCGAAACTATTTCTACAAGGCCCATACATGAGCGGGCAAATGGGAGATCAACTAAGAGCGCAAGGCGCAGTGCCTGAAATAGAACCATATAGTGCGGCTTACCAACTTATTCATGCGGGAGGAGAAAAAGTCAGTACTGGAATTTTGGGCGACGGCAATGCGGCTAAAGCGGTAGATTGGGTCTTAATAGAACTCCGAGACGTTAATGACAGTGCTCAAATAGTGGCGTCACGACCGGCCATGCTTTTCCAAGACGGATCCGTATACAGTGCAACAGGAGGACCTGTTGAATTAGTAGCAGCTCCAGGAGCTTATTTCGTATCGGTACGACATCGGAATCACCTTGGCGTCATGACTGCTGCGCCCTTGACCTTAGGTGAAACGACCACGTCGCTGGACTTTACAAGTCTTTCTACGAACTTATACGGCTCCGAACCTACCGCCGTTGAAGGTGGTGTCCGGCTGTTATGGAGTGGTGATGCCAATGCCGATGGTAAACTTCGCTACACGGGATCCGACAATGACCGTGATCGCATACTCCTAGAATTAGGCGGGTCTATCCCCACAAATATCCTGAGTGGTTACCATGATCAAGATGTGAATATGGATGGAGTATTGAAGTATACGGGAGCGCTCAATGATAGAGATGCGATCTTATTGAACATCGGAGGTGCGGTGGTTACTAATATCAGAGAAGAACAACTGCCGTAAGAATCGAATTTTACGTATTTTCAAATAGGAATTGACATTACCTTTAAGCCTTGCTAAGTCGCTGTATTTTAGTTAACTTCGTGGGTGTTCCGTAATTTCTTGCCCTAGCCTAAACAACATGAGATTTCTTACTGCCTTCGCGCTCTGCGCTCTTGCCCTTGTAACTTCTGCTCAAAGCATTTCTAAAAGTCCTAAAGACCTTGCGGTCAAAGAACTTTCACGTAAGGGAGTGAATGCAGAAGACCTGCAGGATTTAGTCCTGAGGGATCAATACGCATCCCACAACGGTAAAGTCACGCACACCTTTCTGCGGCAGCGTTATCAGGGAGTTGAGATTTTTAATGCAGACATCGCTATCCACCAATTGGCAACGGGTGATGTACTGCATATGACCCAACGTGTGGAGCGAGACTTATCGAAACGGGCGAAAAACACGACACCGGGGTTGACGCCTGAAGCTGCTATGGCCATGGTATTGAATAAGGAGCAGGGATATGTGTTTGATATACCTGCATTGTTGAGTACCGATGCGCTGCGTAAGCAGTACGTCTATGATGGTTCTCAGTTCAGTAATGAGTCAGTTAAGGTGCAGTTGATGCTTCAGCCGACTGATGATGACCTCGTGCTAGTATGGGAAGTGAGTTATTACCTGCCAGATGGTTCTCACTGGTGGAATATCCGTGTTGATGCGAATACAGGACGAGAGATTGACCGAAATGATTGGGTCGTAGAATGTGTTTTTGATGGGCACGACCATGGCTGCCATGACCATGCCTCAGGAATGATGGAGGCGCCGAAAGCAGTTGCTGCGCCAAACGATTATAACGTTTACGCTTGGCCGGAAGAAAGTCCAAATCACGGCCCGCGCACTCTTCAAAACGCACCGTGGCTTGATGCTCCAACGGCATCCCCTTTTGGGTGGCACGATACGGACGGCAGTGCAGGCCCAGAATTCACGATTACGAGAGGTAATAACGTTCATGCGCAAGAAGATCGTGATGGTAACAACGGGACAGGATA
>CAZPEQ010000205.1:0-5254 GCA_964585605.1 uncultured Weeksellaceae bacterium
AGGCCGATTAGCAGAACAAAAGATGGGGCTTTCTCAACTCGTGGATCTAATGGAATTGAATGCAGATTCTCAAGAGATAATCGACGTGCGAACCAAATTGTTAGCTATTCGCGATGTGTTTGATCACCTAGGTGTTACAAGAGTCAAAGAGAATTCAGACAAGCTGGGAGGTCGCCGTGTACTAGGTGGTGAAGAAACCTTTAAAATAAGCGCCTTGAAATTTGAAGAAATACGGAACGCAGTATTGCAACTGCGCGGCAATAACCACAATTTTTAAGGTGAACAGAGCAGGATGGAGAGGTTGAAGCATATCATTAAAATCGGGTTGGCCTGTGGTTTGGCATTGCTGACCGCACTCAGCGCGGATGCTCAATACGATTGCAAAGAGTATGAGAAGTTCAATTGTGCGCCATCTGCCGACAAACGTTTAAAACGCAATGGTCAAAGTAGAAGCGCCATGGTGCAGATCGGTGACGTCACGGAAATGAATATCATCATTTATAAGGGACAAGATTATCGTATCTCACTTTGTGCAGATCAAGGCATATTAGGAAATGTGTCTTTTCGATTGGTCGAGATCAGGAGAGAGTTGATCCAAGAAGCGATAGTGCGGAAAGATTCTGCTCATGAGGCCAGCGAGACTCTTACAGACACAAGAGAAAGAGGAGGTCGATTTGAAACGGTTCGCAATATCGTGTACGATAATACGACGGACGATATGAGTCAGAGTATTGAGTTTTCGGCTACAGCTACAAAACGTATTGTGTTAGAGATCATCGCACCAGGTTCTCAACATCCTAAAAGGTTGAAAAATCCTGATGCGCCTGACATAGGATGCTTGGGGGTGCTAGTAGAGCATATGACAACGCCTAGTCTTGGGTTCTGACTCGCCTACGGTCGTTAAATTCGCGCCATGCTAAATCTACTTGCCTCGGAACCACTCGAGGCATTCAAGAATAAACTTCGTACAGGTGCTAACATAGCTATCGTTTGTCACCAAAATCCAGATGGAGACGCAATCGGCTCCACCTTAGCCTTAGGGTTAGCCTTGTCAAAACTTGGTCATTCCGTGAGCATGATCATTCCCAATAGACCTCCTCGGTTTCTGCATTGGTTACCCCGCTTTGGAGAGATGTTGGATCATGACAAAGACAATGAACAAGTAGAAGCAGCCATAATGGGATCAGATGTGCTTTGCTGCTTGGATTTTAATGCGCCTAGAAGAACAGGAGCTTTAGAAGCGGCTGTTAAGAAGCATCCATTCAAGGTATTGATTGATCATCATGAAGAACCGGAGGATTGCTGGGATATTTCGTTCAGCTATCCGAAGTGGAGTTCCACTTGCGAACTCGTTTTTGATGTTTTAGAGGGTATTGGTGCGAAAGAAACCATCGACGCTGACATCGCAACCTGCATATATACCGGTATCATGACCGATACCGGTTCGTTTCGCTATTCAGCAACGACTCCGCGCACCCATGAAGTGGCAGCGGAGTTGCTCAAGTTTGGTGTTGATCCTGCCACCATCCATTCGAGAGTATTAGATAGCAACTCTGAAGATCGAATCAGATTGTGGGGCTTGGCCTTATTAGAACGCCTGAAGATCGAACAGAAAGGCAAACTAGCGTTGATAGGACTTAGCATGACTGATTTGCATCGATTCCACTACAGGCCTGGCGATACCGAAGGTTTGGTGAATCAGGGACTTTCTATTGAAAAAGTATGCATGTCGGTTTATATGGCGGAACAAGATGGCTATGTGAAGATGTCAGCGCGTTCTGTTGGGAATATCCCTGTAAATGAGTTTATGAGAGACCACTTTAATGGTGGAGGGCACAGGAATGCGGCAGGAGGAAGACATATCGGAACCTTGAAAGAAACCGTTAGCTTAGTGAAAGAACATGCGGGACCCTTTCTTGACCAGCATACATGAAATTTCAATCCTTGATTCTGGCATTGCTCTTATTCTCTTCTTGTAAGGACAATACAGTTGTGCAGGGCAAGGTGAAAGGAGAAACCGCTTCTGAAGATCCCCTAATAGCGCGAAATAAAGAAGCTATGCGTGTGGAACAGCAGGATATTGTGAATTACATCCGAAGGCACGATCTGAAAACAACCGAGACGGGCACGGGGGTGCACATCAGTTTTTTTGAAGATCTGCCAGGACCAACGATTACACCTGGGGAAGAGGTGTTGATAGAACATAGCATTAGCTTGCTTAATGGAAGGGCTTGCTACCGCACCAAATTGGGTGAACCGGAGTCCTTCTTTGTTGAACAAGACGATGTGGAAAGTGGTTTGCATGAAGGCATCCAGCAACTCTCCGTGGGGGATAGTGCGCTTGTGATCATTCCGTCACATTTGGCACATGGCTTAGCGGGAGATCTGGATCAAATACCTATGCGAAGTACGATTATCTATAACATTCGGTTGTTAGCTGCAAGGTGAAACGGTTGATTCTGCATATCTGCTTAAGCATCTTAATAGCGGCAGGGTGCAAGGAGCCAGCTGATCCTCATCCTGGCATGGCTCCCATTGGGAATGGGATCTATCAACAATTACATGTTTTAGGGGAAGGTGAGCGGCAACCGGCCGTTGGTGATCACATAGGTATCAGCTACACGGTGTTGCATGATGACAGTGATATGGTACTTCATCGGGCGCAAAGACATTGGGTAAGGGGCGAGCGAAAACAGTTATTATGGGATACTTTGTTGACTCAGCGGGTGGTCGGAGACTCTTTGAGTTTATTGATGAAGGCTGGTCAACTACCATGGGACTTTTTAGGTTCCCAGATCGGGAGCAAGCCAGCTGATTCGGTCTCACTTAGATTATCGCTGCGAGTGGACGCCGTCATGTCTCCAGCGGAAGCCGCGGAAGAGGCGGAGTTATATCATTCATGGAGTCGCCTGCGACATCAGGAAGCTGAGAAAGCATTACTCCAGCATATGCAAGACACAGGGGTGGATATTGAAGATGCTGAATTTGCAGGTGTGTACGTTGTGGTAGAGCAAGAAGGTGATGGAGAGATCATAGCGTTTGGAGATCAAGTCATTATGGATTATCAAGGCCGATTCCTCAATGAAAAAGTATTTGACGACACCTATGCTTCAGGTACCCCATTGAATTTCAAAGTAGGGGTTCAAGGACAGGTTATTTGGGGGCTGTCCTTAGCTGTACGAAAGCTAAGTGTAGGCAGTAAAGCACGTATATATGTGCCGTATGCATTTGGCTTTGGTAGTGAAGGTAGTTCCACTGGAATAGTGCCACCATTCTCAAACTTGGTCTACGACGTGGATGTTAAGTCCATGACAAGACCTGAATAAGCGTAACAGAATCGACTTTTCATCGTTTAATAAGAGCGATGAGAAAGCTGCTGGTATTTAGTGTGTTATGTTGCTCTTCGGTTCTGGTCGCCCAAGATCAGATCGGAATCGCGAATAGTAACTATGCGGGTACCGATGGAGTGGCCTTCTCACCCGCAAGAACAGTTTATCAATGGCAATTCGCTGATATCAAACTGCTAGGTGCTGGTGTTAACGTATGGAATAACTACGTGTTTTTAGCCGGGCGATCAAGAACAGCGTTCGGTGAGTTAACCGGCGGTTTACAGGGAAATGGTTCTTTTGACTTGGGTAGGATAGTGAACGACCGTAACAAAAAAGCTGCAGTTCTAGGACAGGTTGAAGGGCCTAGCGCCACGATCGGATTTGGGCGCAATGCTTTTGGGCTTCATGTGACAGGGAAAGCCCAACTCACGGTTTCTGGCGTTAGTCCTGAGATTGGCAATTTTATTTGGGAAGGGCTGAATTATGCACCGCAACATGGCTTTCCGTACAGCCAAGAGAATTTGCGAATAACGTACAATGCATACACCGAGATCGGAGGAAATTTCTCGCGACAACTGTTTGCAAGAGGGCACTCGTTATTCAGTGCAGGTGTGACCGTGAAGTACCTGATTGGCCACAGTGGTGGCGGAATTTTACTGTCAAACTTAGATTATGAAGTACATGATTCGGTTGCTCTGACCGTTGATCGGGCTGATGGCGAATTTGGTTTTGCTCAACCGGCATTCGTCGCTGGGAAGGGAATTGGAGCAGATGTTGGAATACACTACCAACGAACCATCGAAGAGGTGAATAATTACGTACCTCACTCGGTACCTTATGGTTGTGAACCCATGGCCTACAGGTATCGTTTTTCTCTATCCTTATTGGATGTAGGTTCAGTCAAGTACAGCAACGCGAATGCAGGTGTTTTTGACGGGGCTGTAGGTAACATTGCCAACTACAATACACTTTCCGTGTCTAATGAGGTTCAAGTTGATTCGTTGATCAATAACACCTTGAGCGGTGTGCGGGAGACTGCGGAATTAAGGGTGGGCTTGTCCACTGCATTTGCAGCGCAAGCAGATCTTAGGTTAGCGAATAGATTCTTTCTAAGTGCGAATATCATCCAACCTGTTGGGGGAAGGTCTCACTTGCGCACGCGCAGGAACGCCTATCTCGCGCTTGCTCCGCGGTTTGAAACAGAACGTTTCGAGGTAGCAACACCAATTGTTTGGCGAGAATATCAAAAACCTGTTCTAGGGTTGATGTTGCGTTTGAACAGCATCGTTATTGGATCGGACGATGTTTTTCCATGGCTAAGCCGTTCGTCCAATGTTTATGGAGCAGATATTTACGCGAAAGTGAAGATCACCCTCTTTCGAAAGAGAAAATGCAAGGACAGGCGGGCGAAATCAAAAGCTGATGTGGCCATGGAGGATAAAGAAGCCCTGCCTTGCGTGATTCCCAAGTGATCACTGCTGATCGTACATGGCGTTGACCGCCTTGTGGATCATGGCATAGACATCTTCAAAACCGCTTTCTCCACCGTAGTAAGGATCAGGAACTTCGTCCAACTCATGCTCCCCGAATGAAAGCATTAAACGGACTTTGTCGACCTGTGCTTGGTCATTCGTTAAGCTGATAATATTGGCGTAGTTGCTTTTATCCATCGCGAGTATGACATCGTAAGCATCAAAATCGGCAGCTATAAATTGGCGTGCTCGTTGCGCACTAATATCATAACCATGTGCAGCCATTGTTGCTTGTGATCGCCTGTCAGGGCCTTCTCCAATGTGGTATGCTGCTGTTCCAGCAGAATCAACTTGAACGGGTATTCCACGTTGCTCGGCAATGGCCTCTAACAACCCGTGCGCTGTAGGCGAACGACATATATTCCCCATGCAAACAAATAAAACATTAATTTT
>CAZPEQ010000206.1:0-5239 GCA_964585605.1 uncultured Weeksellaceae bacterium
CCGTATCAAGCGCCGTGTGCGTAAGAAAGTGGCGGGGACTGGCGATCGTCCTAGGATGAGCGTATTCCGCAGTAACAAGGATATCTATGTTCAGATCATCAATGATGATGAGGGCAAGACACTAAGTGCTGCAACATCGCTTAAAAATGCGAAGGCTAAAGGCCTACCCAAGATCGAAGTTGCCAAACTAGTTGGTAAAGAGATTGCGGAGAAAGCGAAAAGCGCTGGGATCGAGAAAGTAGTTTTTGACCGCAATGGGTACTTGTACCACGGTCGTGTTAAAGCCCTAGCTGACGCTGCGCGCGAAGGCGGATTGCAATTCTAAGACCAACCATGGCAGAAGCGAATATCAAAAAAGTAAAGTCGAGCGATCTGGAATTGAAAGATCGTTTGGTGAACCTGAACCGGGTAACTAAAGTCACCAAAGGTGGTCGAACATTCACATTCGCTGCGATCGTTGTCGTGGGAAATGAGAATGGGGTTGTCGGTCATGGCTTGGGTAAGGCAAAGGAAGTTTCTGAGTGCATCGCCAAGGGTATGGATGATGCTAAGAAGAACTTGATCAAAGTGCCGATCATCAACGGTACCATTCCTCACATGCAAGAAGGAAAGTATGCTGGTGCACGTGTTCTGTTGAAGCCAGCTGCTTCTGGAACAGGTGTGATCGCCGGTGGTGCAATGCGTGCTGTGTTGGAAAGCGTGGGTATCAAAGACGTGTTGGCTAAGAGTAAAGGTTCTAGTAATCCGCATAACGTAGTGAAAGCTACCATCAGTGCGCTTACAAGCCTGCGCGATGCACACACTGTTGCACAGCATCGTGGAATTAGTTTGGATAAAGTCTTTAACGGATAAGACGATGGGTAAAGTAATTGTAACGCAGATCAAGAGTCAGATCAGAGCACACAAGAAGCAGAAAGCTACACTTGCGGCTTTAGGGTTAGGACGCATAAGTCAAAGTGTTGAGCATGAAGCCACAGCGCAGATCAATGGTATGATCGCCAAGGTGGCGCATCTCGTTAACGTTGAAGAAAAGTAACAGAAAGAAATGGACCTCAGTAACCTGAAGCCGGCCAAAGGATCGGTAAAGAAAAGCAAGCGAATCGGGCGCGGAGAAGGATCTGGCAAAGGCGGAACTTCCACACGTGGTCACAAGGGTGCAAAAAGCCGCAGTGGCTATTCTAGGAAGCGTGGTTTTGAAGGTGGGCAAATGCCACTTCAACGTCGTATTCCTAAATTCGGCTTTAAGAACCCAAATCGTGTTGAGTATAAGGGTGTTAATTTAGATGCGGTGCAAGCTGTCGCGGACAAGTCTAAGCTGAAGAAGGTCGATCACGCCGCGTTAGTGGCTAGCGGTCTTGTTGGTAAGAAAGATCTGTATAAGATCCTTGGCCGTGGTGAGCTTACGGCTGGCTTAGAGGTTGTTGCACACGGCTTTAGCAAGAGTGCCAAAGAAGCAATTGAAGGCAAAGGCGGTAAAGCAGTTGTGATCGAGACAAAGAGTAATAAAAAGAAAGACGCTCCAGAAGCTAAAGCAAAGGCTGCTCCTAAGAAGGAAGTTGCAGTTGCGGCAGCGGAAGAGGAGGAATAAATTAAAGGATGAGGAAATTCATCGATACCATTCTCAACATTTGGAAGATTGAGGAACTCAGGAAGCGAATTCTGTTTACGCTTTCTCTGTTGCTTGTGTTCCGTATCGGTTCATACATCGTGATCCCGGGTGTTGACTCTGTAAAACTGGCTGCTGCTGCAAGTTCAGGCGGTGGTGGATTGGCTGATTTTCTTAGCCTTTTCACTGGCGGTGCGTTCTCTCGGGCATCCATTTTTGCACTCGGCATCATGCCGTACATCTCTGCATCGATTATCATGCAGTTGATGGGTATCGCGGTACCTACCATTCAGAAATTGCAGAAAGAGGAGAGTGGTCGTCGTAAGATCACCCAATGGACACGTTACCTGACCATTGTTATCTGCTTATTTCAAGCTCCAGCCTACATCAAAGCAACCATTCCAGCAGGTGCGTATCCTGATACAGCGAGCTGGTTCTTCTTAGCTGTTACCGTGTTGGTTACAGGCTGTTTGTTCGTGATGTGGTTGGGTGAGCGAATCACTGAACGTGGTATTGGTAACGGTATTTCCTTGTTGATTATGATCGGCATCATTGCTGGCTTACCTGCAGCATTGGCGCAGGAGATCACAGGTCGCTTAGGCGTAGGCGGCGGTGGCCCGGTTCTATTGCTGGTTGAAATGGTCTTGTTGCTATTGGTTATCGCGGTTACCATCATGTTGGTTCAAGGAACACGTCGTGTAACGGTTCAATTCGCGAAGCGTGTACAAGGCAACAAGCAGTACGGTGGCGTTCGAAACTACATCCCCTTGAAAGTGAACTCTGCAGGGGTTATGCCGATCATCTTCGCGCAGGCGATCATGTTCGTACCACTTTATGCGGCGCAGTGGATCGGGGGCGACAGCACACCTGGATGGGTAACTGCAATGACAGATATTCAGGGCTTCTGGTACAACTTGATCTTCTTCTTGATGGTCATCGTCTTTACCTACTTCTACACAGCTATTATGGTCAACCCGGTTCAGTTGGCCGATGACATGAAACGAAACGGTGGTTTTGTACCCGGTATCAAACCAGGTAAGAAAACCGCAGAACACCTAGATAACTTGCTTTCAAGGATCACCCTGCCAGGTTCGATCTTCTTGGGCTTGATCAGTATACTTCCGGCATTCGCTATGATGTTCGGTGTTAAACAAGGATTCGCATTATTCTATGGTGGCACATCGTTGCTCATCATTGTTGGTGTGTTGCTTGACACCTTGCAGCAAGTTGAAAGCCATTTGTTAATGAGACACTATGATGGCTTGATGAGTTCAGGTCGCATTAAAGGAAAAGGCGGAGCGGTATTCGGAGGAATGACAGGTACATCAGTCTAGTCGAAATGAGTAGAAAGGTGAATTACCTGAGTAACGACGAGATCGATACGCTTAGAGAGAGTTCTTTACTTGTTGGAAAGACCTTAGCCGAAGTGGCAAGGCACTTGAAGATCGGAGCTACCACCAAGGAATTGGATGGTATAGCCGAAACCTTCATCCGTGATCATGGCGGGGTTCCATCCTTTAAAGGGTATGGAGGATTCCCGGGTAGTCTGTGCACTTCTGTAAATGAAGAAGTGGTACACGGCATACCAAATGATGAACCGTTGGAAAATGGGGATATCGTTTCTGTTGATTGTGGTGTGTATATGAACAGTTTCCATGGAGACAGTGCGTACACCTTCCAAGTTGGCGAGGTTGACGCAGCTACCAAGAAATTGCTTCTGACCACGCAAGAGTGTCTTGACTTGGCTATTGAGCAAGCTGTTGAAGGCAATCGAACCGGTGATATCGGTTTTGCTTGCCAGCGACATGCTGAGAAAAACGGTTACGGTGTAGTGCGCGAATTAGTGGGGCACGGACTGGGCCGAGAATTGCATGAAGAACCTCAAATCCCTAATTATGGGAAGAAGGGGAAAGGCACACCGCTCAAAGAAGGCATGGTTATCGCTATCGAGCCAATGATAAACTTAGGCGCGAAAGAGGTATTACAGCTAGATGATGGCTGGACCATCGTAACACGTGACCGCGAAGTCTCTGCTCATTTTGAGCATGACATTGCAGTTCGGGCAGGAAAAGCCGAGGTACTTTCAACATTCAGTTTCATCGAAGATGTGCTGAAACAAAAGGACGAACTCGTAAACTAAAAAAATGGCCAAACAAGGGTCCATAGAACAAGACGGAGTGATCAAAGAAGCACTCTCTAACGCACGCTTCCGCGTGGAGTTGGAGAATGGCCATGAGATCCTATGTCATATTTCAGGAAAGATGAGGATGCACTACATCCGTATCCTGCCTGGTGATAAAGTAAAAGTTGAAATGTCTCCCTACGATCTTAGTAAGGGGAGGATCACATTCAGATATAAGAGCTAAGAAAATGAAGATCAGAGCATCATTGAAGAAGCGTTCTGTCGACTGCAAAATCGTACGTCGGAAAGGAAAGCTCTATGTCATCAACAAAAAGAACCCAAAGTTCAAGCAGCGTCAAGGCTGATAACTGATTCAAGAAAATGGCAAGGATCTCAGGTATAGACCTCCCCAAAAACAAGCGCGGCCTTATAGGCCTCACTTATCTCTACGGTATTGGCCCAAGCACGGCGTTGTACATTTTAGAGAAAGCAGGAGTGGATGCGAATAAGAAAATTGATGACTGGAATGACGAAGAGGTGAACACCATCCGTCAGGTCATCGCTGATGAGGTTAAAGTTGAAGGAGCACTGCGCTCTGAGACCCAACTTAACATCAAGCGTTTGATGGATATCGGTTGTTACCGAGGAGTGCGTCATCGTACAGGTCTCCCATTACGTGGTCAGCGCACCCAAAAGAACTCTCGTACGAGAAAGGGTAAGCGTAAGACTGTAGCGAACAAGAAGAAAGCAACCAAGTAAGAACTGGGCAACATGGCAAAGTCAACTGGTAAAAAGAAGAAAAAGAATGTGCATGTTGAAGCGCATGGTCAGGCTCATATCCAGGCCACCTTCAACAACATCATTATTACCCTTACGAACTTGAAAGGAGATACCATCTCATGGTCCTCTGCTGGTAAGATGGGTTTCCGTGGTGGCAAGAAGAACACACCTTATGCTGCACAGGTTGCCGCTGAGCAGTGTGCCAAAGAAGCACATGAGAACGGGTTGCGTAAAGTGAAGGTCTACGTTAAAGGCCCTGGTGCAGGACGTGAGTCTGCTATTCGCACCTTGCACAATAACGGTATTGAGGTTACTGAGATCATCGATATCACACCAATGCCGCACAACGGCTGTCGCCCACCTAAGAAACGTCGTGTTTGATCATTGATCAGCAGCAAAAGATTTAGAGAAAAATGGCACGTTATACAGGACCAAAAACCAAGATCTCCCGTCGATTCCAAGAGTCTCTCTTCGGACCCGATAAGTACATGGATCGAAAGAACTACCCACCGGGACAGCATGGTAATGCACGTCGTCGCGGTAAGGAAAGTGATTACTCGGTTCAATTGAAGGAAAAGCAAAAGGCAAAGCACACCTACGGCATCTTGGAGCGTCAGTTCGCCAAAATGTTCGACATCGCTTCGCGTAAGAAGGGCATTACAGGAGAGAACTTGCTTCAACTATGCGAGTGCCGTTTGGATAACACCATCTATCGCCTAGGTGTTTCACCA
>CAZPEQ010000207.1:0-5237 GCA_964585605.1 uncultured Weeksellaceae bacterium
CATTGGGAAACCAGTAGGAAATGCATAATGCAATCGAATCCAATCAATACCCTGAACACCGGACAGTTTATCTAAGAGCTCAGCAAGGTTTCGCTTTTTATAGAGGTCAAGTCCATAGAAAGTCAGGTCCTGGCCTATAAGTATCAACTCTTTTGTTCCTTTCGCAACAAGGCTTTCCGCTTGATTTACTAAGGCCTCTATGGGCGTACTTCTGTGCTTACCACGCATGATCGGTATCGCGCAAAAGCTACACTTTCGGTCGCATCCCTCACTGATCTTCAAATAAGCGTAATGGGCCGGTGTGGTTAGCAAGCGCTCTCCTACAAGCTCTTGCTTGTAATCAGCCTTTAAGGTTTTCAGTAAACGAGGCAATTCTCTTGTTCCAAACCAGGCGTCCACTTGTGGGATCTCGGCTTTCAACTCTTCGCCATAGCGTTGACTCAGGCAGCCTGTAACGTAGAGCTTCTCGATAGAACCTTCTTCCTTCGCATCAGCATAAGCAAGTATGGTATCGATACTTTCTTGCTTCGCATTATCAATAAAGCCGCAGGTATTGATCACAATGACCTGATGTTCCCCCTCTCCTTCATGCTGAACCGGAATATCATTGGCTTTTAGCTGGGCCATCATGACCTCGGAGTCGAAGATATTCTTTGAACAACCTAATGTAACCACGTTCACCTTGGCTTTGCTGGATGTCTTCGCTCTCATTGGGTCGGCAAAAGTAGTGGTATTAGCAAATTCCAGGGCTCAGGATAACTTAAATATGAATGAGCCGTATACACCGCAGTAATCAGAACAACTGTGATTCAAATGGTTTTATATGAAGGGTGCCTGAATACGGAGGTACGCGCAAGCTTGTTGGAGATGCTGTACTCTCTTGATGAGTGTGCTTCGTTCTCTCAGAAGGAGATGCGCAAGCATTGCGGCGTTGCGCTGGAAATGCTAGACAACGCTCAGCGTTACGGTAGCTCAAAACATGTACGTTTTGAATGGATTCGAAGCGAAGAAGGTATCGAAATCAAGATAATCAACAAGGCTTCTAAGCAGGATGCACAGAACATGATTGAGACCGTTGAAGCGATCAACGCGATGTCCCGGGATGAACTGAAGCAAGCTCTTCTGGAGAAACTAACGAATGGAGAGTTTGGAGAAAAAGGAGGCGCAGGCCTCGGTTTTCTCCAGATTGCCTCACGAGGCGGAAAGAACATAGACGCTCGTATTGAGCCATTAACGAACGAAGATTTCCTGTGTGAAAGCACATTTAAAACCAAAAGAGCCTAATGAACACATTGAACATTGAAGCAACGAAGTCAACACCAGAAGTCACCTTCGACCCTACTGTTGGCGAATTTGTTATGAAAGGGGTTTGTGTGCCAGAAGATGGCCCCGCTTTCTTTAGCCCGATCATCGACACAATTAACGCTAGCATGCCAGCGTTAGCGCTTGACTCGAATTTCATATTCGATCTGAAATACTTCAACAGCAGTTCATTGAAGGGGATTTACTTCATCCTGAAGCAAATCGATCAAGCAAATGAAGCAGGTAAACGTATTCAAATCAAATGGATCGTAGAGCGTAATGACGAATTCATGAGTGACTCGGCTTCTACATTCTCAGATCTCGTAAGCACACCGATCCGTATTTGCAAGGCGGCTTAAACACAGCTAGATGGCATTTGCGGAGGCAATATCGAAGGAGAGGCAGATCGAGACAGACGAACAGGGCAATCGTCGCGAGATTCTGTTCCGCGGGCTAACGATCGGTCTAGGTGGCGGTGCCATTGTCTGGGGCGCCATATGCCTTATAATGAACTGGTTTGCAGCTGCTTCAATTCCACTTAGCTATGCTTTGTTCTCCGTGGTCAACTACCAACTCTTTCTTCGAAAAAAGAACGTGGATCGTGCCATGTTCTGGCAAACCATCTTCAGTTTGGTATTACCCTTCCTATTCCAATTTGTTTTGGGAGGCTGGCTGAACACCGGGTTGGTGATGATATGGAGTTTAGTACCACTACTGCTGATTATTGCATATCGGGCCAACAAAACATTTATGTTATGGGTGGCTGCATGTGCAGTATTGATCTGCGTTTCCATTTTCTGGACACCTGAGATAGCTAACGTTGAATACCACGTGAACGAAGATGTTCGAAAGATCCTGCTAGCTATAAACCTAGTCCTGATCTTCACTATTCTTGGTATTACTGGTCGTTTTTTCGTTCTGCATCTAGCAAGAACCAGACATGCTTCTGCCGCACTGCGAACAGACCTGGCTACGCGCAACGAACATTTGGAGACCAGTATGCGCTACGCACAGCGTATTCAAGCTGTGTTAACACCTAATTTGAAGTCTGTAAAATTCGTTCTGGATGATCAATTTCAGCTCATTCAACAAAAAGAAGAAGTAGGTGGAGATACGATATGGGTCGGACATGAGGGTGATCATGTGATCATTGCGTTAATCGACTGCACGGGGCATGGCGTTCCTGGCAGCATGCTTACGTTCTTGGTAAACGACATCATGAACGAATCCGTTCACTTCATGAAATTCACCGAAGCACAGGATATTGTACTTCGACTTATGTTAACCATGCACGATCGTTTAGCATCAAGTGCTGAGATGTGGACAGACAATGCCGATCTTGGTGTGCTCAGTTTCAACCGCAAAACAGGGGCTGCTAATTTTTCAGGCTGTGGAGTAGACCTGATCAAGTGCACCGGCGCCGGTACTGAGGTCATTAAGGGTCAGAAGACCATTGTTGGGCTCAAGCAACTGTGTCAACGTCCTCAAGCTCGGGTAAGCTTAGACTTAGATGAAGCTGGCACCTCCTTTTATATGTCGTCCGACGGTATTGTTGACCTGTTCGGCGGGCCGAATATGGAGCGATTCGGAAGTCAACGCTTCATAGCTCTTATCGAGCAATGCAAGAACATGCCATTCCCGCTGCAGAAGAAACTCTTCGCCGAAGAAATCGCTAACTGGAAAGGAGAGGATAACACAGCTATTGACGATATTTCCGTTATTGGATTAAGCTTGTCTAAAGCTTTTTTGGAATTGAACGCGAGCGGTCAAGCCTCCCAAACGGCCTAGTTAGCCTTCCCGTCTTGAAATAGAGAATCTACAAAAGCAGTCGCGTTGAACTGTTGTAGGTCATCTTGACCTTCACCTATACCTAGGTATTTGATGGGGATATTTAACTGATCGGAGATACCGATCGCTACCCCGCCTTTTGCGGTTCCATCAATCTTGGTGAGTGCCATCGCATTCACATCTGTTGCTGCACTGAACTGTTTTGCCTGCTGAATGGCGTTTTGTCCTGTAGACGCATCTAGTACCAACAAGACCTCGTGAGGTGCCGTTGGTATGATCTTACGCATTACCTGCTTCACTTTGGTCAATTCATTCATAAGGTTAACCTTATTATGTAGCCGCCCAGCGGTGTCAATGATGACGATATCTGCGTTCTTGGCTTTCGCACTTTGAATGGTATCAAAGGCTACCGAGGCCGGATCAGCTCCCATTCCCTGCTGCACGAGTGCTACATCTGCCCGTTCGCTCCATACTTTTAATTGATCTACAGCAGCCGCACGAAATGTATCAGCAGCGCCAAGAACAACCGTTTTACCAGCTTGTTTGAACTTATGCGCCAGTTTACCAATGGTGGTGGTTTTACCAACGCCATTCACGCCAACCACCATGATCACGTACGGTTCGTCAGCGGTATGCTCGTTCATGGCAACGATATTCTTATCAAGGAGCGCAATGATTTCTTCACGCAAGATCAGATCCAAGCGCGTGGTATCCATGTTCTTCTCACTTGAAACGCGCTTTTCGATCCGTTGAATGATCTTAATGGTAGTTTCTACACCAACATCAGAAGTAATCAATATTTCTTCCAATTCTTCGAGGATCTCATCATCTACCCGGCTTTTACCCGAGACCAAGCGGGCTAGTTTAGAAAAAATACCTTCGCGGGAACGCTCGAGTCCCTTTACGAGATCCTGTTTCTTGTCCTTCTTGAAGAGTCCAAATAGGGCCATAGTACTGTTTATGAACAAGAAAAGGCCTTCCATTGGAAAAGCCTTCTCTTCAAAATCTTAAGGTTAACTTACTTTTTGTCAAGGGTCTCCTTCACCATATCAGAAGGTACTACCTGCTCTTGGAAGGCATACCCCCCGTTAGCAGATTTAACCATCTTGACCACCTTCACGAATACTTTCGCGTCAGCCTTCTTAAGCGTTGCAACGGTTTTCTTTGCCATTACTTGATCTCTTTATGAAGCGTTACCTTTCTTAGGATCGGATTGTACTTCTTCAGTTCCATCCTTTCCGGGTTATTCTTCCTGTTCTTGGTGGTGATATAACGAGATGTACCTGGCTTACCAGAGGTCTTATGCTCAGTGCATTCTAAAATCACCTGTACTCTATTTCCTTTCTTGGCCATTGTTCGGCTTCTTTCGAAACGGACGGCAAATGTAAGGATTTGTGCTGAATTGCAAGCTCATTCCCCCCACTCACTTTAGCAACACCTTCTAGCTGCAGCAGCTTGGCGCGCCGACCATCCGGTCAGTTATATATCAATTCAAAAAGCCCTTTGACTTAGCACGCTTCATGGCTTCTTCAATACCGATCTTGTTGATGATGCGAATGCCTTTTGCGCTTACTCGTAGCTTGACCCACTTGTCTTCAGAAGGCACGAAAAAACGCTTGTCGTGCAGGTTGGGCTCAAAGGTGCGTCGCGTATGCCTTTTGGACTTACTAACGTTGTTACCCGTGATCACTGCTTTTCCTGTTATTTGACAGACTTTACTCATGGCCGTTTTGCTTTGAGGGCGGCAAATATAGCGGTATCTATGGCAAAACGCACGGTATCAGTCAGCCTTTTTTATGGCCTTGCGGAGCAAGTTAAGTGCCGCACGAGAACTCCGCTCGATAACGATACGCCTTGAACCGGGAACTTGAACCAGTTTGGATTCTACCCCTCTAGCACCTGCAACGCCCAACCAAACGTGTCCTACAGGTTTCTCTTCCGTACCTCCACTAGGGCCAGCGACACCACTTGTAGCTACCGCCCAGTCTGTTCCTAAGCGTTCGCGAACACCTCGTGCCATCTGCTCTACGACCTCCGCGCTAACCGCACCGACGCGATTCAAAGAGTCACTCGTAACACCCAACTGAGATACTTTAAGGGCATTGGAATAGGTAATGAGCGTACCCATGTAATAGGCCGAACTACCA
>CAZPEQ010000208.1:0-5205 GCA_964585605.1 uncultured Weeksellaceae bacterium
CCAGAGGACCAAAGCATAGCGCGTCCATTTCCACCGGCGGCCTATGGTGCCTGCAAGGAAGGTGGCGATCGCGAAGTGATTGGCGGCATGGCTTGATATAAAACCGTACTGCCCGCCACACCTACCCTCCACCAGATAAAGCAGGGCTTTTAACTCCTCATTCTTGCACGGCCGAAACCGCTTGAAAGTCTCCTTGAAAAAATGGACAGAACCCCAATCGGCAATAGCTACCGTGGCTGCAATGAACAACAAGCTCAAGCCAAAGGCCTTGGCACCTAATGTTCTATACAGGTAAAATAGACAGACCACGTAGAGCGGAAACCAGGTGTACATTTCGCTGATGATGGACATCCAATCATCCAACCAAACGGGGTAGTCTCCATTGACCGCCAACAGGATCTTCCTATCTAACCACTCTAGTTTTTCGATCATGCATTGATCATTTTCCAGAGTGCGTCCTTCAGCTCAGTAAGCCCCGCCTGTTGCACCGAACTAATGAATACCGTCTTTACTTCGGGCAATTCCTTTTCGATCTCTGCTTTCAATTCCGCATCGATCAAGTCACTTTTGGAAATCGCAAGCAAACGTTCTTTGTCCATCAACTCGGGGCTAAATGACTTCAATTCGTTGAGTAAGATATCATACTCCTTCTTGATATCATCGCTATCGGTAGGCACCAAGAACAGCAACACACTGTTGCGCTCAATATGCCTTAGGAACCGCAAGCCAATGCCTTTGCCCTCATGCGCTCCCTCTATAATCCCCGGTATATCGGCCATCACAAAGGATTGATCGCCCCGGTGGTCAACGATGCCCAAATTGGGGACGAGTGTCGTAAAGGGGTAATCGGCGATCTTGGGTTTAGCTGCTGAAATGGTTGAGAGCAGGGTGGATTTTCCTGCATTGGGCAGTCCAACCAAACCCACATCTGCGAGCAACTTCAATTCCAATACGATCCACTTTTCTTGCCCCTCTTCACCCGGTTGGGCGTACATGGGTGTTTGCCGAACCGAATTTTTGAAATGCGCATTACCCAAGCCGCCTTTGCCCCCATTCAGCAGGATCATACGTTGACCGGGCTCAGTTAATTCCATGATCTGCTCACCCGTTTCGGCGTCACGCGCAATGGTGCCTAGTGGCACTTTGATCAACTGATCCGAACCGTCCGCTCCGGTAGCTTCACTACCCGTGCCGGGTTTGCCATGACCAGCAATAATGTGCTTCTTGTAACGCAAGTGAATGAGCGTCCACAACTGCTCATCTGCCTCAACGAAAATATGACCTCCTCGGCCACCATCTCCCCCATCAGGCCCTCCTCTGGGAATGTACTTCTCACGCCGCATATGGCGCGAACCTGGCCCACCGCGACCAGAACGCAAACAGATCCGAACGTGGTCCACGAAATTGGGGCTCTCGCTCATGGTTCAGTACGTTAAACTTACTGGTCGATCGCCGCACACAAGCGCTGGCTGATCTCTTCGATCGTTCCGGTGCCCGGAACAGCTATGAACTTGCTTTGGCTCGAGTAGTAATCTTTCAGCGGAGCGGTCTTCTCTTCATAGGTACTGATCCGGTTCCGTATAACAGCTTCGTCTTGGTCATCAGCCCGTCCGGAATCTTTCCCTCGAGCAAGTAAGCGTTTCACCAACTCTTCATCATCTACCTCCAAAGCCAGCATAGAGCGAATAGCTGTAGCATGCGCTTTCAGCAAGTTGTCTAAGGCTTCCGCTTGCGCCTTTGTACGCGGAAAACCATCAAAAATGAACCCCGGCGCTGTTGTATTCGCCTTCAGTTGATTCTCGATCATGCCGATCACGATCTCGTCAGGAACCAGGTCTCCTGCATCCATCAACACCTTGGCTTTCAAACCTAATTCAGTAGCCGCGCTGATCTCGCCCCGCAACATATCGCCTGTGCTCAAGTGCTTTAGTCCGTAACGTTCGATCAAGTGTTCGCTTTGCGTTCCTTTTCCGGCACCGGGAGGGCCGAACAATACAATGTTCAGTTTATCACTCATCTCTTCTGTACTTGCTAGGGTGAAAATATGAGGCAGGTTCCTGCCCAGCCCATCATAGTCTAGCCCAAAACCAACAACGAATTCGTTGGGGATCTCGCGCGCCACGTATTTCACGGGTAAGGTTTTCTCGTACGCATCTGGTTTGAACAGCAGCGTGGCCACTTCAATACTCGCAGGTTCTTGTTCTTGCAAGAGGGCAAATAAATGTTCCAAGGTATGCCCCGTATCTACGATATCCTCTATGATCACCACATGCCTACCCTTGATCGATGTATTCAAGCCGATCAGGTCATGCATCTGGTCAGTACGCTCGGTGCCTGCGTACGATGCCACTTTAATGAAGGATATCTCGCAATCAATATGGATCTTTTTGAACAGCTCCGAGGCAAACATGAAGGCACCATTAAGAATACCTAAAAAGACCGGTGTTTCACTTCTGTAATCGGCGTTGAGGTTCTCCGCTACCACATCAATGTCTAAGTCCAGCTCGTCATTGGTGATGAACAGTTCAAAATCTTTATTGTGCAACCTCACGTGTTCCATGCTTTTACAGGCCGCGAAGGTAGCCTATTCGACTTATCTTGCGGTCATGCGCAATTGCATACTGATCGTGTTCACCCTTAGTTTGCTCCCGCTTTGGGGCAATGGGGATCCCTTGCCAAGCGGAGCAAGACAAGCCGGAATGGCTAATGCCGCCGTTTCCTTAACTGGCCTGTGGAGTGTTTACCACAACCAAGCGGGGCTGGCAGCTTTAGACAGCCTAACCGTAGGTATTTTCTACCAGCAGCATTTTCTAGCGCGTGAGCTAGCGCAACAAAGCATTGCTGTAGCTAGCCCTTTAGGCAATGGCGTGATCGCCGTTAACCTGAACCGGTTCGGGTATGATCTCTTCAGCCAGAATCTGGTGGGCGTGGCCTATGCCATGGAATTCGGTGAAAGCTTACGCGCTGGTGTACAGCTAGATTATGTAGGTGTACAATTGGGCGAAGGTTATGGCAATTCAGCGGGCGTAACCGCTGAATTCGGCGTGCAAGCTCGCTTGACGGATAAACTGTGGTTCGGGGTTCATGTATTCAACCCCAATCGGATGGAGATCGGAGGCCCTTTTGAGGAAAGAACCCCTACCCGATTCCGCGCCGGGGGGCACTACACCTTCAGTGATCAGTTCTTGATAAGCGCTGAGGTAGCCAAGGATATCGACTTTCAAGAACAGGTACGCGTTGGCATTGAATACCGCCCCAGCAATGTCCTGTTCATACGTGGCGGGTTGAGCACCGACCCCACCTCCAATAGTTTGGGTTTTGGCTTGCAACTGAATCGCTTGGCCATTGATCTGGCGGCCTCCTTTAGGAGTCAACTGGGAACCACGCCTCAATTTGGTCTACGTTATTCCCTATGATGCGTATTACCAGCATATACATCTTGTTGCTGGTTTGCCTGAATTGTTTCGGCCAAGAGCCAGAGAGTATTTCCCGCGACCTGATCGAACAGCGCATTGAAGCGATCGCCGAAACGCTCGATGATGAAAGTGACGTGGATTTCACCACCTTGTTTGACGTATTGAACGGGTATACGCAACGCCCTTTGAACATCAACAAGGCCAGTATTGAAGAACTGGCAACCATGCAGTTGTTGAGCGATGTGCAGGTGAATGCCTTGCGCAGGCACATACAACGTACCGGGCCCTTGCTTAGCATCTACGAGCTACAAGTGATCAACGGCTTTGATATGGCCACGATCCGCATGATCCGGCCTTTCATTAGTGTGGGCAGTCAAGAGCAGCGAAGCAGACCTACCTTAAAACAGATACTAGACGGTGGTAACAGTGAATTCATCGTGCGCAGTGTAACGAGCATTGAAGAGCGCGCAGGATTCAGAGACCGCACCAATATTTTTGGTCAAGAATACATTGACCCAGATGGCGAAGTTGCGCTGGACTTTAACGACAACCAAATCGTGGATTCTTTGCGGCAAAACGGGCGGGTATACTTAGGAAGTCCTTACCAACTGTACAGCCGGTACCGATTCAAATACCGCAACAACGTAAGTTTTGGCATTACGGCCGAAAAGGATGCCGGGGAAGAATTCTTTCGCGGTACCCAGCGGGATGGTTTCGACTTCTACTCAGCGCATTTGTTCCTGCGCGATGTGGGCCCGCTTAAAACGCTAGCCTTAGGTGACTACGTTGCGCAGTTCGGCCAAGGACTCACCTTCTGGAGCGGTTTAGGCTTTGGTAGCAAGAGTGCCTACACCATGAATATCAAACGGAATGCCCGTGGCTTACTCCCCTACGCCAGTGTCAACGAGAATTTGTTCTTGCGAGGTGCCGCTGCGAGTTACCAGTTCAATAAGGTGGAATTGACCGCGTTCTACAGCAAGAAAAAACTCGATGCCAACGTTGATCTCGAAACGAATGACTTAGACCCTGATGTCCTCATCATTTCTTCCTTCGCGCAAGATGGGCTGCACCGCCGACCGCTCGAATTGAGTAAGAAAGATGCCATAGACGAACGCATCATTGGTGGCAATTTGAAATACAAGCACAAGGCCTTGAGTTTGGGTTTCACTGCGGCGCATGTAGATTTTGGAGCAGAGTTAGTGCGCAGTACGCAAGCCTTCAATCAATTTGAATTCCAAGGAAGTAGCAATAGTACGGTTGGTACAGACTTCTCTTGGGTTTACAAAAGCTTAAATGCCTTTGGTGAATTCTCGCGCAGTGCGAATGGCGGCACCGCCTATTTGGCGGGTGTACTCTTCTCACCGGACAAGATCGTTTCCATGTCCTTACTGCACCGCAATTATGACCGTGATTACCACGGATTGAACAGTGTGGCTTTTGCCGAAGGCAGTAACGCGTGGAACGAGAAGGGCACCTACATTGGTTTGGAGATCAAACCCAAACGCGCTTGGACCTTGAACGCCTACTACGACCAATTCGCGTTCCCCTGGCTACGCTTTCAGGTTGATGCCCCAAGTGCAGGAAATGAGTGGCTGATCCAACTTACGCACCGCGTTAACCGAAGCATTGAAATGTATGCCCGCGTGCGCAGGCAAGACAAAGCCCGCAATAGCACTTTAACAACGGAGGGTATTGACCCCTTGATCCGGGTCGAGCAAACCAACTACCGGTTTGATGTCAAGTACAAGGTGAGTCGCAGCATCACCCTGCGCACCCGATTAGAAGGCAT
>CAZPEQ010000209.1:0-5190 GCA_964585605.1 uncultured Weeksellaceae bacterium
ATATCCTCGTCCGCATCGTCAAAATCCCCATCTCGGTTCCAATCCACCCAAACGGAAAAATTATCGTCGTCATGATCACCACCTACAAAATCAATGTTATACGAGGTTGCAGCGTCTAAGCGGATACCATCAAAGGGCAAGCGATACGGATCTGAGAATGGAGAGAATGAGTTATCTGTATATCCAGCTAACGAAAGCGAGGTGATAAAATCCCCATCGGTGTTACCAAACGTAAAGAGCGGAATGCACTGGGCAGAATGTTCGATCAAAACCACGTAATCCTCGTATTCGCCAAAATCTACATTGAATCCACATGGATCAGGATTAGGTAGTGCATCGAAAGCGCACATGACGCGCAAACCATGATAGCCGGGTGTTGCGCCGAATGGAACCGTAAAAAGGAAGTCCGTCAGTTCGGCAGCTGCCGAAGTAGTGGCCGTTCCTAACAACTCGTTTGGTTCAAAAAACTTATTCCCGTTATAGTCGATCCACGCCGCAATATCATCCGTTGGCCACGTACCGTTCCTTATGGAAATGGTGTAGGTGTTATTTGCACGCAAACGCGTAATAAGACCTGCTCCTTCAAAGGAGTTATCGGTGTACCCGTTGTTGGCCGTATCATGTCCATTGCTGAGATTGGAAATATCCGTTAGGATAACGTCATCGATAAAATCACCGAATTGCGTTCCTGACGACAAGGATGGTGCGCAGTAGGAATTCACCCATTTCTGGCCTCCTTGTATTGGTCCTCTTGCACCTTGCCCAAGAGCATGCTGGTAGCTGGCGAGAGTCACAAATGCGATCAATATGAAGTATAATGAAGTTCTCATTTCAGTGGTTTTATTATTACCCACGAACGAAATAAGAGGAACCTCTGCGATCGAAGAAACGCTACTGAGTATTCAGTAATACCCAGCGAGTAAATTGCTAAAGACCTGCTAGTTGTTTGAGCAGTTCTTCCTTTCTAGCACGTGAAACGGGGATCTGATCTCCATTGCCCAGCACAATGTATCCTCCTGCGCCGCGCACATACCGATCAATCGCGCCCAATGCCACCAAGTAACTCTGGTGTACCCGAATGAACAAATTCGAAGGCAAGTCGCGCTCTACATCCTTCAGCGTGCGTGAAACCACTTTACGCGTACCATCTTCCAAATGGATCTCAGCATAATTGTCATCTGCTTTTGCATACAGGATCAGATCCACATCAACCATATCAAGGCCTTCGCGGGTGGCAATGGCGATCTTGCCCGCTGCGTTGGGCGATGTGACCTGATCTAATAGTTGATCGATCCGCTCGCTCACACCCGCATGTAGTGTTCTTTCACTAACCTTAGATACCGCGATCAAAAGCTCCTCTTTACCAATGGGTTTTAATAAGTAATCCAAGGCATTGTGTTTGATCGCTTTGATCGCGAACTCATCGTAAGCAGTAGTGAATATTACATCGCAATTAACTTTACCCAAGGCTTTGAGCATATCAAAGGCATTGAGCACAGGCATTTCCACATCCAGAAAAATCACATCAACTCGATTGTTCAGCAGGTACTTCAATGCTTCTGCTGGAAAGTTGAACACAGCAACCACGTTGACATTCGGACAATACTGTTCCAGCATCCATTGTAAGGTCTCCGTGCAATGCTCTTCATCGTCGATCAGGACGGCGGTGATCTTCTCTGCTTTCATTTTCTCTTCTTTATCATAGATACCACTACCCGTGTCCCCCTTGGTTTATCGCGCTCGTTGTACAGGTCTTCGGTACGCACCTTTAGGTCAAAAGCATGGTACCGATTGGCGATTTCTATGCGTTCTGCGGTAATGACCGTTCCGAACGATCGTTGCTTCGTTGCACTCTTGCTCTTCATTTCTTCAGCCTTCTCTCGGCCAACTCCATTGTCTTCGATCATGAACATCAAGCGTTCACCCCGATCAAGTACTTTCATTTCCAATATTCCATCCGCCTCAGTGCGGTGCATGAGTCCATGCCAAATAGCATTTTCAACATAGGGCTGTAAGATGAGTGGCGGGATCAAAAGCTGGTTTAGCCCTTCCTTCATATCAATAGATACGGAATGCAAGAATTTTCCTTTGAAACGAAGCGCCTCCAGATCCATATACAAGGTCAGGGCATCCAGTTCATCACCGAGAAGGACGAGGTCTTCTTTCGAGTTTTGCAAAACGGCGCGCATAAGCCTTGAAAATTTCGTCAAGTACTCCGAAGCCACTTCCGGTTCACTCTTGAGGATATACCGGTTGATCGAATTGAGGCTATTGAAGAGGAAATGCGGGTTCATCTGAGACCGCAACGCTGTCATTTCCACCTCCGCTAACCGTTTGTTGAAGCCTATTTCCAGTTCCTGATTTAGCTTCAGCACGCGCATTCGCCATCTAGCCAAAATGAAGGCAAGCAACAAACCCATGATAACCAGTATGGTCTTGAACCACCAGGTTTGCCAGAACGCTGGTTGAATTGAAATGCGTAAGGAATGCAACTCGTTCTCAGCTGACGTTCCGTAGACAACGAAACGATACTCCCCAGGATCCAGGTCCGCATAGACAACCCGTTGATCCGGAGGAGAAGGGATTACCTGCTCATCCACGCCAACCATCCTATACCCTAATTTTAGGTGTGACCTCTGTGAAAAAACGATGCTGTTATATGCTAGTTCCAGGTAATTCTGATCGTGGGGCAGCGTCAATGAGTTCAGGTAGTTAGTGATGGTATCATAAGCTAGTGCTTTACCATTCACGTTGAGTGAGGTCAGAACTGCTTTCAGTTTGGGACTTGGGGTTTGAAGCGATTTTCTATCCACTTGTATGAACGATGCCTGACCATTCACGAGAATAGCCTTTCCGTCATCCATGAACCAAGCACTAGCGTGGTGAAAGTCGTTTGTACGTAGGCCATCAGAATGGTCGAATTTGCGCACCTCAAGTTCAATAGGATCCATGCGCCAAATGCCCGCCCGACCGCCGATCCACATCATCCCTTCTGGATCCAGGCTTAACGATGATACCAGAGAGGGCAAACCCTCATATCTCGTAAAGTTTCGTGTGCTTGGCCCGCCAACATCAGCAGGGTCTGTCCTGACCAATCCCTTTCCATTGGTGCCAAGCCAGAGCATACCTTGCTTGTCAATACATAAGTCCCAGATATAGTCAGAACCTAGAGCCGGGTAATCAACGACTGAATACAACTCATGCCCATAATTTTTTCCATCGATTTTAATCAACCCCGCAGGCCCACTTACCCATATATCTCCTTTTTTGTCAAAAGCTAACCCTTGAGGCCAATGCCGTGCCTCGCCAGATCGATCACTTCCATAAATGTGAGTTATGGTCTCTGATTCAAGGTCATACCGATACACTCCGCGGTCTTGCTTACCTAACCAATACACATTATCCGTTTTCTCATCTTTCAGAAAACTCATGCACGATTGGTTACCGAACTGCCTGATTCCCCTCTCAAATACCGATTTGGAAACATACGTTTCCAAATCCAACAACAAAATCTTATCGTCAGCAAAAACCAGCGCCGTAGAATCGTTGATCTTCTCTAAGTGATGCAGGTCATAGTATGGTTCATCAGGCTGCATAACCACCTCAACAGGCGTGTCGGAATCATCTTTATAAAGCAGTAGCCCATTGCCGATCGTTGTTGCTACCAAAAGATCTCCGTCGTGATCAATTACACCGGCACAACTGCTAACCAATTCATCGGATCGAACCGGTGGAAGCGTTATCGTTCGAAACACATTCAACGCAGGATCCCATTTCACCAACCCTTTTCTAGCAGCGATCCAAATCACTCCATCGCTTGCTCTAAAAAGGTTACCCGTGTATCCATCGGGCAGGGCAAAAGGGTCATTCCGATCAAACTGGATCTTGGAGAAACTTTTCGTTCGGAAATCAAAAGTTGCTATCCCGATCTCAACGCCACAGGCCAAACGATGCTCATCGAGAGGTAATATGCTTTTGAACACGTTCTTCGCTCCATGAAAAGGAGGCTCTGTGTTCAGCAAATATCTATTCCATTCATTGCTCTTTCTATTCCAATGCACTAGCCCTCCTCCCCAAAGGGCCAACCAAATGTCATCGTTCGTCTGAAAATAAATATCCTGATAAGAGAACTTACCCACCGGGTCGTCCTTCAGATTCTGACCAATTTCCACGACTTCGTACGTACCATCGCTTATCGAAAAACGATACAGATTCCTTACCGATGCGATCCAGAGAATATTCGGATCTTCGGGATCCGCTTTAATACATGTAATAACCTTACGTGTAGTCCCATCTGTAATTGGATAAAGCTCTTGCCGTTTCTCCTTCGGAAGCATCAATGCCATTCCAAAATGCTCAAGCGAAACCCACAAGGAGTCATCATGCCTCGAGTAGATATCTGCGTAAGCACGTTCGACAGTTGGTTCTTCAGCTCCTGTTAAATCCTGCCAGGAAACAAACTGCTCAATCCTTGGATCGAAACGTCCAAAACCACCACCAAATGATGATATCCATAAATATCCATCAGTCGATTGGTGGAGTGCATTCACTTGATCATGGCCTAGGCTGGTGGAATCATTCGCGTCGTGGAAGTATTTCTTAAAATTGACTCCATCGAAGCGATTCAAGCCTTCTCCGGTTCCCACCCACAAGAACCCTTGCTGATCTTCCGTAAAACACACGACTTTGTCACTACTAAGCCCATCTTTCTGGGTATATGTGACAAAATTTTGCGCTAGCCCAGAAAGCGGGCCGAACATGATCAAGAAGAGAAAAGTTCTCATTCAATCGCAATTTCGGCATTAGAAACGCAATTCACACGCAGCGTCGAGCATTCTGCGCGATTGACTGAGTAGCGGCAGCGCCGTAATTCAGCTTCGAACCAACTTCTTGTACTTGATGCGCTTCGGAACTAAGTCTCCGTGACGCTTCTTCAAGTTCTCTTCGTAATCGCTGAAACTACCCTCAAACCAGACCACTTTGCTATCACCCTCATACGCCAAAATGTGCGTACACACCCGATCAAGGAACCACCGGTCGTGGCTAATGATCACGGCGCAACCAGAGTAATTCAATATGGCTTCTTCCAATGCACGCAAGGTGTTCACATCCAGATCGTTAGTGGGCTCATCGAGCAAAAGCACATTACTACCTTGCTTCAAGGTCATGGCCAAGTGTAGGCGGTTGCGT
>CAZPEQ010000210.1:0-5189 GCA_964585605.1 uncultured Weeksellaceae bacterium
CCTGGCCAGTTCAAAGTCAGAAGGAATCGTGAGTCGAATACCAAATTCATCTGCCAACATTTGTGCACTCGTTACATCTGCATTCGCCCGTTGGATCCGCTGCAATCGGCCGCGTTCAACCTCATCATACAAGTTCATCAACGCCTCGCCTTCTCGGTTAAGCAGGTTGATCCACGCCAGTGTATCAGGTGCTGCTAACTGAACCACTTGTTGTTTACGCGCCCATTTCTCATAGAGCTGTCGTACACCTGTATTCGTAAAATCTGCGCCAACATCAGCGAGCAAGATATTCCGATGCGTACGCAGCATTTCAGGAAAATTCTCCGGTGTGTAGTGCAGCACGGAGAAACGGGATTCGCGTTGTGGTAAGCCCAAAATGGCTTGACCGAACATGGCTTGGGTCACCTTGCCCATTTCTCCTTCCCAATGGCTTTGGGTCATAACAACCACCAATTCCCCCGCGGCACCAGAATTACTAGGCAGTATGCGTTCAGTTTCACACGCACTGAGCAGTACAACACAGCATAAGATCCATAGTACGTGCTTCATAGTGGTCAGGTAACTGGGATCCGCAACTTGTCTCCCGGATTAAGGCGTTTGAAGTTAACTCCTGTGTTCATCCGTTTTATTTGATCCAAAGAAACCCCCGCATGTGCATTGGCAATATCCCAAAGCGTATCCCCCCGTTTGATCGTATAGAAGAAGTAAGTGACATCAAGCGGCATCTTGTTCTTTACAGATTCGGATGCTTCTTTGGGTTTCGTACTCGCCTCCTTTTCCTTAGGAGCCTTGGACTTCGTTTTCTTGACCACTTTCTTATCGATGTACAAGCGCTGTCCCGCTCGAATGCGAGAATTGCGCAGGCCATTTGAGTTCATGATGCTGCGCACACTCACCCCATGGCGTTGTGCAATAAGTCCGAGGCTCTGGCCTCGCCGAACCACATGCACCACGCGTTGCGGTTCTTCCACCGCAACAGCACGGGCCAGTTCTTTATCCGTTCGGTAATAACAGATACTTTCTTCGTTCGCTAGGTAAGCCCCTATCTTTTTTCTTGGTAATGTGATTACCACTGGTTGGTCTGGATCAGGAATGAACCCTGCTTTATACATGGGGTTCAGGTAGGTCAACTCCTCCCGATCAACACCAGCGAATTCTGACACGCGGTCGAAGGATACGGCATAGCATATGCGCAGGGTGTCCAACTCATAAGCCCGATACCTCGGTTCAGCCGGATAAAGGTGGTGTTCATCAGCATAAGCCATCATGTAATTAACGGCAACGAATGCGGGTACATATCCTCGTGTCTCCCGAGGCAACCATCGGTATATTTTCCAGTAGTCACGGTGTCCTCCTGAACGACGAATGGCCTTGTTAACGTTCCCCGGGCCACAGTTGTATGCGGCCAGTGCCAAGTTCCAATCGTCATAAAGCCCGTGCAGGTGCGTTAGGTACTTGCCCGCGGCAACCGTACTCAGGTAGGGGTCACGACGCTCATCCATGTACGAGTTCACTTCAAGACCGTACTGCTTTCCAGTATACAACATGAACTGCCACAGCCCGGTAGCCCCCACCCGTGACCGTGCGACAGGGTTCAATGCCGATTCTACAACGGCTAAATATTTTATTTCCAAGGGAATCTCCTGATTATCGAACACTTGTTCGAATAGCGGGAAAAACTCCTCAGACTTGCCCAGGATCTTTGCAGATAATTCACGCCTACGCTGCACGTACATTTTGATGTACGAACTGACTGTTTTGTTGTAAGAAAGATCAAGTGGCGACTGTTTATCCAGCTCGATCAACCTTTGTTCGATGACCTCCTCGCTGGGATAGACCAAGGAATCTCTAGCGGGAATGGGTTGTAATGTGGGGTCGTTGGCCGCCCAATTTTGCATGTCCAGCTGATCTAGCTGATAGAGCACAGGGTTATCCGCTTGAATTTCGAATTGCGTTGTGTCGTGCGACTGTGCACTCACCGCCACGGATCCAATCACTGCTAATATGGCCCAAACTCCTCGCATTACCGCTCCTACTATAGATATACGCATAAAGTAGGGGTCAAGTTGCTCATCCTACAAGATTCTGCTCCACATAGTGGGCAAATTGGAGTAATGCCCCCTCTCCGAAGGCTTTGGTCATGAACTGAACGCCGATTGGCAGGCCAGAGGAGTGTTTCCCAAACGGGATTGAAATAGCAGGTATGCCTGCCAGCGGTGCTTGAACCGTGAAAATGTCCTGTAAATACATGGCAATAGGATCATCTGTCAGCTTTCCTTTCTCAAATGCCGTCATGGGGCAGGTAGGTGTGATAACCATGTCATACTTGTCTAACACACTGTACGCCTGATCCCGGATCATGCGTCGCACTTTCTGCGCTTTGGAATAATATGCATCATAGTAACCCGCGCTTAACACGAATGTGCCCAGCATGATCCTGCGCTGCACTTCGGCACCGAATCCTTCTGATCGACTATTGATGTATGACGATTCCACGTCAATCGCTTGATCACTGCGGTGCCCATAGTGTATACCATCAAAACGTGCCAAATTCGAGCTTGCCTCTGCTGTAGTGAGCACATAGTACGCAGGCACCATTTCTTCCAACATGGGCAGGTCGATACCTTCTACTTGATGACCATCAGCTTCTAGATCCTTAAGCAATTTTTCGACGGCCGTTTTAATCTCTGGATCGACTCCTGGCCGATTCAAACAGTCCTTGTACCAAGCGATCTTCAATTTACCCGGATGCCCTTTCTCAAATGGGATCACCGGATCAGCAGCTGTTGTGCTGTCATTCGTGTCCGCACCAGCAATGGCCTCGTAGAGTCTTCCTGCATCCTCCACGCTATTCGCAAGCGGCCCAATTTGGTCGAAGCTTGAGGCGAATGCGATCAAACCGTAACGGGATACTCTGCCGTAAGTCGGTTTCATTCCTACCACACCACAGAATGAAGCAGGCTGCCGGATGGAGCCACCCGTATCAGACCCTAAAGACGCATGACACATGCCGGCGGCAACCGCTGCTGCAGCCCCTCCAGATGAACCTCCTGGCACATAAGCTGAATCGTAAGGATTGGATACCGGTCCGTAAGATGAGTTCTCATTCGAGCTACCCATCGCGAATTCATCGCAATTGGTACGGCCGATCAGGGTGGCGTCGGCATTCAAGAGCCGCTGCACCACGGTAGCATTGTAAATCGACTCAAAGCCCTTCAAGATCTGGCTGGAGGCAGAGACCCGCTTCCCTTTGACGCAGATGTTGTCCTTGAGGCTTAAGACCATGCCTGCTAAGGGCCCCGCCGTACCTGCTTTGATATGCTCGGTCACTTTTTCAGCACGTGCTAACGCATCGTCGTAAAGTTCTAAAAATGGGTCGTTGGGAGGCGCAGCGTTTGCTCGTGCTAACATGTGCTCAACCACCTGTTGCAAGGCACCGCCATTAGCAATCGACTCCTTAGCCTGCGTGTGCGTTACGTGTTCTACTGAAATGGTATCGGACATGTTCAAGGAGATCGATTAAGATTTCTCTTCGTCTCCTTCTTGAACTTCTTTCGAAGCTTTCTTAAACTCGTTTATCCCTTGGCCAAGCCCCTTCATTAATTCAGGAATCTTTCTGCCCCCGAAGAGCAGCAGAACAATGACCACTATCAGGGCAATTTGCCAAGGACCTATCATACCTAAGAAAATCGGATTAAACATTTTCTCCATCTGTTAGACTGCTAAGTTACGATTATTGACCATCAGCTCACTGTCTAAAGAGCCAAGCAGATGGATCCTCTTTCACTGGGCCATCCGCTGTGATCTTCCAGATCTCTAGGTGGGCGTTGTTCTCATCCTCATCTGACAGCAATTCTCCTAAGGATTGTTTCGTCTTTACTTGATCTCCTTTTTGCACGTAAACCTCCTTGAAAGGCGAATAAACGGTCCTATAGGCACCATGCTCAACGATAACGACCTTACCGGCCCCGGGGATCACAAATACAGAGGATACCTTGCCCCCGAACACTGCTCTTACCACACTATTCTCATCAGTAGCTATATCTACCCCGTTATTTTCAATAACGATGCCTTTAAGCACGGGATGAGCTTGCCTTCCAAATCGACTCACTACAACACCACGTTCAACGGGCCAAGGCAATTTGCCTTTATTGGCCGTGAATTTGTTTGACAACTGGATAGCCTCTGGTGTTAAAGAAAAGGTGCCTTTGTTGTTGTTCTTGGCCCGCGCGATCTCCGCCGCGATGATTTCTCGGATCTTTTGATCCAATTCTCTTCGTTTAGCACGCTTGCTCTTCAGGTCGCCCTGCAATTTGACTTCTTGTTCCTGCAGTGCCGCAAGTGCCGCGTTCTGTTCCTTTTTACTTGCATCAAGCACCCGCATAGCTCCTTTCTGCTCGACTAGTAAAGCCTCTTTCTCTTCGCGTTTCTCAATCAACGCAGTGCGCTTTACCTCTAGTGTTTCCGCCGTTTCCTCAATAAGCACAGCTTGCCGCTGTCGGTATTCAGCCAATTGATTCAAGTACCTCGACCTGCGATAGGCCTGTGTGAACGACTCTGCTGCGAAAATGTATGACAAGCGATCATACGAACTGCGGTTCCGGTAGGCGTATTTCACCAATTTGCCGTAAGAGTCCTTCAAATTGCTCATGTCCTCCTCGAGGGATTCAATGATGCTTTCGGTCTCTTTCACCTGCTTGTTCGAACGGGAGACTTCGCTTTTGATGGTGGATATCAGGTCTCTTTGTAAAGAAATCTGTCGCTTGATCAATTGCAATTCCGCTGCAGATGTCTTCTGCTCATTGCGGCTATTTTCGATTAAGGCGTTAACGGTCTTGATCTGCTGGTCAAGCGCGTTCCGCTTATTCTCCAAGGACTTCCTGTCCTGTGCGAACGTGACGAACAGCAGCACAAGGCTTACGGCTAGCGCTGGTAATCTACGGTTCCATCGGCTCATACTTGTCTGGTATGCGGAAGGTTGTGTTCAACGGTCCTGTTGTGCGAATACGTGTTAATTCCAATTCTACTCGCGCATCTTGCTCGTTATTGCTGATCACAATTTCCAGTTTCTTTGGTAATAACGTACCATCAACGTCTTCTCGTGCCAAGTAGTTTATATCTGCCTGCAGGCCCGCACCTAAATCCGCTATCAGAATTCGATTTGTAAGCATAGTCTCCGGGTCGATCCA
>CAZPEQ010000211.1:0-5147 GCA_964585605.1 uncultured Weeksellaceae bacterium
ACCCGCAGGATTTCATTAATCAATATTAGGGCTAACCAGTAATTGGTTATGGGTACTTCAGTCTGGTCTCGGCTTTACCATAGCAAGACCTTACATCCGATCCTCTCCGCTATTTCGTGGGAGCAGTTGCTGTTTTTTGCGGCGCTGCTGAACCTGCTGCCGGGAATTGCCGATAATTCGCTATTTGATATTTATGGATTGGCGTACCTGGATTTCTTGGCAATTGATAGGTCAGATGCAGCGCTACTGACATACAAGCTACCGCTCGTTGCGCTCGTACTTGGTTTAATTCCAATAATTCGTACTCGAAGGTTTGGTTGGTTACTAACCCTGACTCCTGGCGTCTTGGTGCTGCTTGCATGGGTGCGACCAGCACTTGTACTTGATCACCCGATCGTATATGCTCAAGCATTGTCTATTGCATGTAAATTATCATGCTTGTTCTTTTGCGTTAACGGTCACATCAGGTCTTTAGGTCTATTCTTATTCCTTGGGTTGGCTTTTTATCTGATTAATTTGAAGCAAGTACTCTTATTCGTATTGGTCCTTCTTGTGCTTCGATTCACAGTTCTGGCGATCAGGCAGAACTACGAGGTCCTGTCTGAGATCAGTGGCAAGAAGCTCTTACATCTAATGTTCAAGAGTTTGCTGTTATGGAGCCCAATCCTTCTATTCACGATTCCTGAATGGTATGCAACGAAAAAGTTGAAGGAGATTACTGCAGAAACGATCTACAATGAAACGTTCGTAGAACGGCACGATGTCATGAGCGCTATGCCAATCGAACGTTTAGTGACCTATTCTGTGGCAGATACACTTAATCTGGTGTCAGCCCAAAAGTACCCGCGCTCCAATATCGAGGAACGTCAACGGGCATTGGATAATTCGTTGACCCGTATCCAAACCATGTCAGATTCGGGGTTGTACAAAGGATATCCCGAGGAGCTTGCAGATTTTGAGTACAACTACGGGCTTCGAATGAAGGCGTACACAGGCAATGAACTTGACCGTACGGATAAGTTCATTTTGAACCATGTTAACTATTACCTAGAGAAGATAGCCATTCGAAAACGCCTCGTCGGCAGGAACGAACTGGAAATGGATATTGAGCTATCTATTTACCAAAATCTATTGCAAAAGAATAAGGAAATAAATGCATCGCTGGATCAGGCTGAGGATTCACTGGATATGCAAGCTGCCGTTCAAAAAGCCCACGCTGAAAAAGCGGTGGAAGAATTCATTGAAGAAACGGAAACGTTCAAGATCCGTGCGGTTAACCTAGCTCGGAACGAGGTTGATGTATTCAAGTCTGACGTCGATGCCTCTCGAGTTCGATTTGAACAAAGGGTATACGCCTCTCTGGATAGTATCGCTAAATCCGTTCGACAGGAGATCAACAAGACACCGGACAGGACACAGCGGGCTTTTACTTCCACATTCCCTCCGCTTCTAACGGATGTTAGTGACAAGTTTGCTGAAGACGATGACTGCGGACTTCTTGACGCGAAGTGTCATGCGTCAAACTACATCCTCGAAAAGTTGCAGGACGTATACCAAAATAAACGGGAAGATGGTGTTGGCAAATCCAAGGAAGCGGGGCAGAAGGCAGCTGATTACATGAATGACAAGTTGACCCGGGGTACTACCAGATCCAAAGAAGAGACAACAGCGGCTTTAAAGGCGGCGCAAACTGAGCTGAATCAGGCGGCGGATAATGCGGTTGATAAGACGGACGCTGCTGCGCAGAAAGCGCTAATAGCATCCACTGAGCTACTTGAATCACATGCAAGTGCTGTAACGGATAAGATCGATGAAGTACAAGAAGAGCTAAAAGCGGCTAATGACTCTGTACGAATAAAACTGGAACAAGCGGCAGAAGAGATCAATCAGGCGACGCAACAGACGATCGCAGGATTTCAATTAGGTGGTAAGTTGTTAAACTGGTTTAGCCAACTTGTGCTCTGGTTTATTGTGATCAACAGTTACTTGTATGTGTTCTCTCGCGTTGCGTTTTCACGAGAGACGGACCTTTTCGTATCTGTAGATAATGGAAAAGAATGGTCGGGAACTGAAAAGGCAAAGGCCTGCGGAACAACGTACGTTATTCCTGCTGGAAGCACCGAGGAGTTCTACTTTTCACGTAAGTACGAACCTACCGGAAGGGCGCCAAAACTGGTCATACCCCAATGGGCGACTGGCCTAGTCAGTCGCGTGAAGAACAAGTGCTATTTTATGAACGAGGTCGAAGCACGCCCTGAAGAAACGGAGCCGGTTACATTCCGCTCTATTGCAGGAGCCGAGTTTATTGAATGGGATCTGGGGAAGGAGGATGAAATCGTGTTGAATTATAAAAACCTCGTTGCTGCTACAACCGATGTAAATTTGAGCACCTTAGTCTCTGTCCGACTCACTTCTGTGTTACTTGGGCGATTTCTTTTTCACGTGGCGCGTGGCCCAGGTAAAGTTGTGCTGCTGTCCAAGGGCCAGCCAATTATCGCTGCAGGGGAGAGTGAGGTTCGAAGCCTGAGCGTTGATAGGCTCTTGTCTTGGCATAAGAACGCCAAATTCTCGGTGAAATCAGAACTCAATCTAATCGATATCTACTTCAGTAGCTTGTACATCAGCAGGCACGATGAGCATCCTATTATCATAGACACAGATGATAGCAGGTATGAACGAAAAGTGGGTATGTTCAGGTTTGTGAAACGCTTCTTGTTGCCGTAATATCAAGCTAATGAATCAAGGAATACTAAGCATCTTGATCTCGGAATCGGAGACGCACCGATCGTATACCATGACTTCGCTTAGCCTACCTCTGAAGTAACTGTAATCGATCGACTTCGTTTCTGGAAGTGCGAATACAAACGCATTCCCATTGCCTGTGTTAGGGCCAGAATGATCCTTCGAAGCCACTTTCGCTCCATCTCGGTACAAGGAGTAGGTAGTACTTCCTCCTGTGCTTTTGGCAGTAACCACAAAGTGCATCCAGGCCTTTCGCTCGCGAATTACAGCGCCATTGCCTTTAGTGCCCTTTGCAAGTCCTTTCGTGTCAGTTAGTACTAAGGATTTAGATGGGTTGTTCTTATCGTAGAGCACAAATGATACGTGCCCTGATTTGCCAAAACGGGTACCGGCATTGCCATGTTCCAAGCCCCCTTCAACAAAGAAGGCACCTGCATGTTGCTCATACTCATTACCGGTCTGGCCCAAGATAAATGCTTCATTACCGCCGTTTTCTGACGCCATCCAATAGGATATGGACCAATTTGCGGGGAGGGTGAGTTTTTTATTAGCAACATAGTATGCTGCTGCCCCTCCGGCGCCCAGTGAACCACAGTAATCGGAACGGTTAAATGCTAAACAGAACTTGTTCGAACTGGTGCGGTCTTCACCGTAACAATCATCTCCTTTTAAGTTACCGTCGATTTTATTCAAGGGATAATGTCCGATACGCCCAGCAGTAGGCACCGCAACGTTCACTTTTGTTTTCCAAGAACCAGATCGGCCGAACTCATCTTCGGCGGTAACTTCTGCCGTGTATGTCCCCATCGATTTATAGGTATGTGATTCACTGAATCCCCAGTTATCGCTAATAGGAATATCACTGGTCTGATTGTCTCCCCAATTCACCCTGACGTGTTTGAGTTGATGCGGCGTTTTGAGTACATTGAAGTTCGCGGTTACACTAAAGCCGTTCGTTGAAGCTTTTAAGTCCTTAACCAATTGGGGAGGTTCGCTTAATGCGATGGCTGAGGCATCCAGAGCGTGCACTCCTTTTGGGTACTTAGCTAAGTAGATCTTGTAGTCTTCGATCGTATTTCCGGCTTGAGCAACCACCCATGAGATGGAATCCGCTAGTCGGACGGTTTTGATTGAGTCCAAGCGCAATTGTTCTAATTCTTGCGCCTCGTTTGCCACTAATTCGTCCGTTTCGGAATTGACTTGATCAATGACCGATTTAGCATTCTTTTCTTCCTTCTCCTTTTCAGCTTTGCTGGATTCTTCGCCGCAAGATGTGATCAACACAAGTATTAGCAAGCTAGTTATCCGAATAAGATTTTTCATCATTGATGGTATTTGATGTAGTTCCGATTGGGGGCTTAATGTAAATAATTAAAGTGTATTCGCCATTGATATCTTCATGCTTCACGCTGCTGCTATCGCCGTTTCTGTGGCGAAGACAATAGATTTTTTACGCGCTTACTATCTCTTAATTTCATTACAGGCAATTCATAATATTTATACGTCAAAATGGAAACAAGCAGGGTTAAGATCCAGTAAGTACAGTACCGGAAAATGGTTGTAAGGTGTTCACTTTCGAACAATTCGCTCCATGGGATCCTATGCACGATGAAAACTTGAACAACCGATAGATGCAGTAAATACATGGAGTAGGAGACCAGGCTGATCGTAGTTAAACTCCTGTATAAATAACCCTTACCCGATTTAAGTGCACTTAGGTATGGAAGAAGTAACGCCGTTGCCAAAGCGGTTACCGCAAACGATAGGACGCAATTATAAAACCCACCTGGTGAAGCCCAATCAGATAGTTCAAGGGCTTTGGTCAAGATAAAAATGGAAAGGCCAATGACTAGCAGCGTACGTTTACGGGCTAACCACACTTTCCTGTGGTAATACTGAACATATGCACAGATCACACCGAACATTAAGCTATCTAATCGGGTGAACACCTGTTTCCGAAATACTTTATCCCATTGATAAATTGAACTGATCTCGATGGTAAGAAACCGGTGGTACCTGAATGCAGCGGCCAACAACAAAATGGCGATAGCAACCAAAAGGACAGCGTGCTTCGGCTCTACCTTGAAGAACCGGATCATAGAGAATAGGCAGATCGGAGTGATCAAATAGAACCACTCTTCAATACTTATGCTCCATGCTTCCGCGAAGAAATCAGGATGTGGTGAAACCAAGTTCTGCGCAAAAACAAAGTACTTGCCAATGCTCAAGATTGAGAAATTAGGTGCGTAAGTAGTATAGAGGGCAATCAGTATGAGTAATACGAGAAAGTAATTTGGGAGTGTTCGGAACCAACGCCTGAGCCAAAAATGAAGGAGCAACCCCTTAGTCGGTTCATTATTGTCGAGTAGCTTGATCAGGATACCGCCGATCAAAAAACCACTTAA
>CAZPEQ010000212.1:0-5133 GCA_964585605.1 uncultured Weeksellaceae bacterium
AGGGTCGCTACTTTGTTGCGCAACATGCGAAGTCCTTCCACGATCTTTAAGCGTGTCTCGCTAGGTCGGATCACGGCATCTACGTACCCTCGTGCCGCAGCGTTATAAGGGTTGGCGAACTGCTCTTTATAAGCCAGCTCTTTTTCTTGCCATTTTGCTGCCGGGTCTGGGGCATCCTTGATCTCTTTCTTGAAAATGATCTCAGCGGCCCCTTTGGCCCCCATCACAGCAATTTCCGCCTGCGGCCATGCGTAGTTCAGGTCCGCACCAATGTGTTTGGAGTTCATTACATCGTATGCACCTCCGTATGCTTTTCTGGTGATCACGGTAATTTTCGGTACAGTGGCTTCACTAAACGCATAGAGCAATTTTGCGCCGTGGGTTATGATTCCGTTCCATTCTTGATCGGTTCCTGGAAGGAAACCGGGAACGTCAACAAATACAAGTAGTGGTATGTTGAAGGAGTCACAAAGCCGAACAAAACGAGCGGCTTTAGTTGAGGCATCAATGTCAAGTACACCGGCTAGCGTATCGGGCTGGTTTGCAACACAGCCTACTACCCGGCCTGCAACTCGTGCAAAACCAACGACCATGTTCCGCGCAAAATTTTCATGTATCTCAAACGAAGAGTCGGGGTCGATCACTGCATTCAGCACGGTACGCATGTCATACGGTTGGTCAGGATCGTTCGGAAGCAGATCGTCAAGTTGTGGCCGTAACTCATCTTTCGCTGTGTAAGAAACAGGCAATGGCTCTTCCTCGCAGTTTTGCGGTAAGTAACTCAGCACGCGTTTGATGTTGGCTATGGCCTCTAGGTCGTTCTCTGACGTAAGGTGCGCGACGCCACTTTTTGTAGCATGCGTTTCCGCACCGCCCAATTCTTCGGCACTTACTTCCTCATGAGTTACCGTTTTCACCACATTGGGCCCGGTCACGAACATGTAGGAAGAATCCTCTACCATCATTACGAGATCCGTGAGTGCCGGCGAGTATACTGCACCTCCCGCACAGGGTCCCATGATGGCAGAAAGCTGAGGTATCACCCCGCTGGCCTGGACGTTCCGATAAAAAATATCGGCGTAGCCAGCTAGTGAAACCACACCTTCTTGAATACGGGCACCGCCGGAATCATTCAATCCAACTACGGGCGCGCCATTTTCTAATGCGAGATCCATGATCCTGCATATCTTGCTTGCATGGGCTTCCGCAAGGGATCCTCCCATGACCGTGAAATCTTGGGAGAAAACATAGGTCAATCGACCGTTGATCCTGCCGTAGCCAGTGATTACACCATCGCCAAGGAACTTTTGCTTATCCAAGCCAAAGTTGGTCGAGCGGTGGGTAACGAGTTGACCCAGTTCTTGAAAAGAGTCGGGATCCATCAGCAGATCCACGCGTTCTCGCGCAGTGAGTTTTCCTTTCTTATGCTGTGATTCGATCCGTCTTTCACCACCTGCGACCTTTGCAAGCGCCTGTTTTTCAGATAACTCAACAAACTGTTCTTTAATCTCGGCCATGATTTCCCATTGTTTGGGGTCGCACAAAAATAGCAGATGTGTTTGAGGCCTCGACCTGCCGTAAATTCACCGCATTAAGATGCGCAAGTTCGTGGACTTATCAATCAGGAGTAAATTCCTGATCACGCTCGCTATTCCTGTAATAGGTCTGGTACTGTTGATCGGCAAACAGTTGATCGGGAGTATTGAGCGGCAGGATGTATTGACCTATTTCAGGAATCAATCTGTATACCTCGGACAATTGACCAACTCCATTGACGCACTGCAAGATGAAAAAATAACGGCATATGCGCTGCTGAAGGATGAAGTGACAGAGCGAACGTTCGTGGACAAAATCACCGTAACTGATTCGTTGGTCATTCAACTAGCCGATCCGATTGACCCACTAGATACGGATCTTGAGAAAGACGCGCTTATCAGAGCGATACAGGATTTACGTGCAAAAGTATTGGTAGGTAGAACCAGCCCTGAACAGATGATCGGGGCTTACGAAATGTTTGATAGCGAGTTGATCAAAGAACTTGAGCGGGTAAGCAAACTGGCATTGTATCCAGACACGAAAGATCGCCTGTATGCGCATTTAAGTCTGGTGACTGCTAAAGATGCGTTGAGTTCCTTGATGATCCGGGTGCATACGGCGCTTTCCACGGGTTTGGTTAACGCAGATGATAAACTGCAGATGGTAGGGCAGTCAGGTACGTACGAAACAAGTATGAACCTGTTCGAACGAGATGCTAGTCAAGATATTCTAGAGCAATATCATGAGCGCTTTGCTGACCAGAGCCTGGCCTTACTGCGGTCTCAATTGAGCTCTGTACGGCAACGTGGAGGCGAAGTGCGTGTTGATATGCCAGCGGCGGTATGGCGATCCCTTGGAGAACAAACGTTAGCGAACTTGAAAGAAGTGCAGGAGATATCGTTGGATCATGTGATCACAGGCAATAACGCCTTGCTACGCGATGCCAAACTCAAACTTATTTATACCTCGATTGCCTTGCTGTTCGTTGTGGTATCCGTGACCTTGCTAGGCTGGCTGTTAACAAGAACGATCAGGGAGAATCTGGATGAGATCGGAAATGCTTCCGTGGCCTTGGCAATTGGAGATGTGAGAGGGAAAGTACCTGTGCGTTCGCGTGATGAATTCGGGCAATTAGCACTGGCGTTCAATTCCTTGATTGATAACATTCGCTCCTTGTCCCGATCAGCAGAATCGATCGGTAAGGGAGATTACGATACTGCGGTTACGGTTAGATCGGCTCAGGACACATTAGGTCTTTCCTTATCGCGCATGCGCGATAACCTGCGATCTGCCAAAGTGAGGGATGAAGAGCAAGGCCGGATCCTGCAAGAGGAGAAAGACAAGTTGCAAGAAACGAATGAGAATGTGCAGATCCTGATCAAGGAGATCCACCATCGAGTTAAAAATAACCTGCAAGTCATCGTAAGCCTGTTAAGGCTTCAGAGCATGAATATTTCAGATCCGGAGTTGCAGGGTGTCTTCGATCAAACACAAGCAAGGGTGCGTTCCATGGCGTTGATCCACGAAAAACTCTACCAAGGTGCTGATCTGGCGCAAGTGGATGTGCAGAAGTACTTGGAAGAATTGTTCGAAGAATTGGTACAGGTGAACATGGTTGGAGATAAGGTGAAGTATGAGATCAACCTACCAACAGGTTTTGAACTGAACTTGAATACGATGGTGCCGCTGGGTTTGATCATGAATGAATTGATCACGAATTCGTTCAAGCACGCCTTTCAAGGAAGGGATACTGGCAAGGTCACATGTAAGGTGGAACCCATGGAGAATGGGAATTTTAAGTTGATTTACAGTGACGATGGGGTAGGCTTACCCGCAGACTTTAACCCAGAAGAGTCTCGAACACTAGGTGTGGTGCTGATCGATAGTTTGGTGGAGCAACTGAATGGCACACTCAACTATGACTCAAATGAGCAAGGAACGATCACCCGAATAGAATTCGCTATTGCTTGATCAGCTTTCGCTGCTCAATTGCGCTTCTATTTCTTCACTCAGATCCATGTTGTGGTAAACCTGCCCCACATCATCATCATCTTCAAGAAGATCGATCAGCTTCATGACTTTTCGAGCGTTCTCTAAATCACATGGCGTTGCAGATAACGAGAAGCGCTTGGGCTCTGCACTTTTTGTCTCAATGGTCAACTCTTCAAGTTTTGACTGCATGGAACCAAAGTCTTCAAAGGCGGTGTATATGACGATGCCTTCGTCGCGGATCACATCTTCTGCGCCGCCATCAATTAATTCCATTTCCAGTTCGTCCAAGTCCTTGCCCGCAAGTTTGTCTTCAGCGATTTCAAACACGGCCTTACGCTCGAACATATGGGAAAGCGAACCATTGGTGCCCAATTGGCCTTCGGCTTTGGTGAAATAAGAACGCACATTGGCCACCGTGCGGTTATTGTTGTTGGATGTGGCTTCAACGAAAACCGCGACTCCGCCGGGCGCATACCCTTCGAATGTTAACTCAAAAATATCCCCATCTTCACCGCCAGCTGCTTTTTTAATCGCACGCTCAATATTCTCTTTGGGCATATTCGCCCCTCGTGCGTTCTGGATGGCAACACGCAAACGCGCATTTGAATCAGGATCTGCCCCACCCTGCTTGACCGCGATTGATATTTCCCGACCGATACGTGTAAAGGTCTTCGCCATCTTGGCGTTACGCGCAAAGATCTTGTGCTTGCGCTTTTCGAACATTCGTCCCATGTGTGCAAATGTAAAAAGGGCCAGCCTTTAGGCCGACCCCTTTCAAAAGGACCCTATTTTCCTTGCCTTAGAATGAGACTAACGTCAAACCAACGTTGAATGGATATAGTTCGGGTCCTTTCCCTTGTTCGAATAATTCGGTCAACGATGCTTCTACAAAAAGATTCAATGAACCGTAGCCGAATCGCACAGATGCTGCTAGGCGATAGGGTAAGAGGTTGTAATCTCCTCTATTGCGTTCTTTTACGTTACGATCCTCAACCCTGAACTTCCGCTTATACAGCGTATCGAAGTATAGAGAGCCGATCAGCCCAGCGGCCAGGTGAAAAGATCGTTTGCGTGTCTTACTCGTGTTGATCTCTAACATTAAGGGTACCCGAACTCCGATCTGGCGCAATTTGTTCTTTCGCAGGCCTTCCTGCTCCAAGAAACCAGTTGATACACCAGTGGAATCAAGTGGCCCTGGCAGTGCAAAGGTGGAATCGTTGTTGAATGATAAGATGATGTCATTCTCGAATTTGTAACTGATGAACTCGACACCCAACCCAGTGAACACTCCAAAATGAGGTGTGCCGAATTCGAACTTCCGCTCCATAAAATTAATAGCCAAGAATCGTGACCGACCGCCACTTAATTGCATGAACTCATCTGAACCACTGAGGTCTGTATTGCCGTTAGCATCGACAAAATTGTTGAAACCGATATCAATACCTGACCATCGAGTGAGCTCTCTCCTCCGATCACGTTTGATATTGTCCAAGCTGTCTTGGAGTGCTTCTCCTTCCAGCTTGACCTGTATTCTAGGCTCGGTGATTATCAAGATATTCTTGCGCTTTGTGCTAATGCGTATGGTATCATTTTCAGCCCCTGTTG
>CAZPEQ010000213.1:0-5127 GCA_964585605.1 uncultured Weeksellaceae bacterium
TAACCCTGCATTGAAGTTGATATACTTATACCGCGACCCGATCGCCAGATGCATCTCCCACTACATGCATGTTTACGAACGCGGGTATATTGACCAGAGCCTCGACGATGCGGTAAAAGGCGTGCCCTTAATCGTAAATAACAGCCGTTACGCGATGCAGGTAAAGCCTTTCATTGAGCAGTTTGGTCGAGAACAAGTTCTGATGATGGATTTGAGCGAGTTAGCTGGTAATCGGGCCATGGCACTTTCGCGCATTGCGGAATTCACGAAGCTGTCCCTAGCAGGCTTTCCCAAAGAAGATCAAAGCCATAAGAACAGCTCGCTGACGCAGGATAAACATCATTACAAATACGATGAACCCAGCCCGTTACTCAAAGGTGCTATGGCCGTTACGCCCAGACCATTGAAAAAGAAATTGTGGAACTCAGTAACGGGAACAGGCAAGCGCGGATTCGACAGCAAACCAGAGTTAAGTGCGGAGTGGAAGGAAGCCATTCTTCGACTGCTGGAAAGTGATATTCGAGAATTCGAACAAATCATAGGTAAGGACCTGAGTATCTGGTTTGAGCGCGGTGGCTTAAAACGAACGTAGCTGTTCATAGAAACAGTCTTCTTGCGCACTTTGGATTACAAGTGAGCAAGATATGTCCTCTCGGCGCGTACATACTTTCACAACCAAAAGCCGTTGCAACCAGTACTTTCAACTCTCACGATCAACGTGAATCATCACAACATTCAAACAAATGACCCTAAGAGAACAAATGGCGGCCAAAGCCGCTGCAACCAAGGCAAAATTACCCGCAGAAAAATTGAATATCGTAGCAAGTGCTACGCAGGAATTGCTCAACAGGGATCTTTCAGGAAAGGCGTTAGGTACTGGAGACACCATTACTGATTTCACCTTGCCTAATGCACGTAACGAAGCGGTCAAACTTAGCGATGCGCTCAAAGACAATACCGTCGTACTCTCTTTCTACCGCGGCGGCTGGTGTCCTTATTGCAATATGGAATTACGCGCTTTACAAGCCGTTTTGCCGCAGATCGAAGCACAAGGAGCCAAACTAATCGCCGTTTCTCCTGAAGTGCCAGATATGTCCTTGAGCACCGCGGAGAAAAATGAACTCTCCTTTGAAGTCCTCAGTGATGTGAATAACGTAGTAGCCAAGCAACTGAACTTGACCTTTCAAATGCCTGAAGATCTGCAGCAGTTGTATAAGAACGATTTCAACATCCATGTAGATAAGCATAACGGTAATGAGCAATTTGAGTTACCCATGCCAGCTACGTATGTGATCAACCAGCGTGGTGAGGTGGTGTATGATTTCGTTAGCGAGCATTACACACAACGTGCAGAACCCAGTGAGATCTTGGAGGTCTTGAACAAGTTGCAACAACCAGCCTGAGTCGGCTTATCGGTTAATTTAATAATTGTGCAGAAGAGACCTACACAACCTTGGTTGTGTAGGTCTCTTGCATTTAGATTAACATCTCTAATAGTACAGGTCGTCGTATGGGTACCTGCCCACATGAATCGTTTTGACCTGTTCGTAAACTTTGTCTCGTAGCTCCTTCATGTTCGCCTTGTTCAAGGCGGAGATGAATACGGTCTCGGTGTCTCCCATCCTCGCCATCCAGGTGGTCTTTAGCTGCTCCAAGGTTGGCGGTTGTGGCGTTTCCAAGTCATCTTCGTCAAAGTGCGGGTCGTAGGCGTCGATTTTGTTGAACACAACGATTGAGGCCATATCCTTGGTACCGATATCATCCAAAGTGCGCATTACGGTTTGGTAATGCTCTTCAAAATTTGGGTGGGAGATATCTACCACATGTAAGAGCAAATCGCTCTCACGAACCTCGTCTAGCGTGCTCTTGAAAGACTCAACCAGTTGGTGTGGTAGCTTGCGAATGAAACCAACGGTATCACTTAAGAGGAAAGGCAAATTGCCTAAAACGACTTTCCTTACGGTGGTATCCAATGTGGCGAAGAGCTTATTCTCGGCGAAGGTGTCACTCTTGCTCAGCACATTCATCAAGGTACTCTTGCCCACGTTTGTGTAACCGACCAAGGCAACACGTACCAGCTTACCTCGGTTACTGCGCTGGATCGCTTTCTGTTTATCGATCTGCGCAAGCTGTTTCTTCAACTTGCTGATGTTGTCGCGAATGATCCGGCGATCCGTTTCGATCTCTTTCTCTCCCGCTCCACCGCGTGTACCTGTTCCTCCTCGTTGCCGCTCTAAGTGCGTCCACATGTTGGTAAGCCTTGGCAACAAGTACTGTGAACGCGCCAATTCTACCTGTGCTTTGGCATGAGCCGTCCTTGCACGCGAAGCGAATATCTCCAAGATCAGATCACTCCGATCCATCACTTTCTTCTCGAATATCTTCTCAATATTCCTAAGTTGAGACGGGCTGAGCTCATCATCGAATATGATCACATCGATCTCTTCCTCCTGCACCCAATCCTTGACTTCGGTCATCTTGCCTGACCCTATATAGGTTCGCGGATCAGGTTTGCTGAGTTTCTGTACGAACTTGTATTCGGTTCTCATATCCGCAGTAGAAGCGAGAAACTCAAGCTCATCTAAATACTCCGTCGTCTTATCCAACGACTGTTCTTGATGCACCAAACCTATAAGTACGACCCGTTCTTGGGTCTTTGCGGTAGATATACCTTTCATTCAGCACCACGCAGGGTAAGTACGTATGCACTTACCACATCGATCTCCTCTACCGACAGGATGTCCTTGTAGGCTTTCATGGCACCCTTCCCTTCGGTGATCAACGCTTTGGTTTCTTCCAAGGTAAGCGCGGAGACGGTCAAGTCCTTGGCTCCACTTACCTGTGCGTCTCCTTTGCTACCATGACACAGTTTACAGTTGCTCTTGTACACGGCCTCTCCTGGACTTTGAGCAGAACTAGCCGAATCTGCGGCACATGCCATTAAGCCAACGATAAATACCAGTAATGTCGTTCTTATAACCATCCTCTATTGTGTCCTACTTCTACGAAAGGCCAAGGTATCATTTTCAAGATCAGTAGCAAACCCATCAAGTAGAATACCCCGACCAATAATTGTTTCTTCTTTTCGCTTCGAGCTCGTTTTGAAAAAACTCTTCCTAAGGTAATGAGTAGTATGGCCAAGATCATACCCACCATATGTTCATACTTGAAAAAGTTGGCCACCCGGCCCGTGCCATAGCTCCCCACGTTCATCCAATACAATGCACCGCCTACTACTAGTTGAATATGGCATGATACCACTGTGAAGATCCAAACTTTTCTTTCTCCGATCAAGATCGGCGCATTAGAAAAGTAGCCCTTGAACGCAAAAAAAATACTGGCTATAATCAGGATCAAGACGATATAGCGCAATAGACTATGGAAAAAAAGCAAGCCCTCCATGATGTTCCGACCAATTGATGTTGTCCAAATGTAGGACAATAACCAATTCAATGCTAGCCAGTTATATTGGCTTCCTCCAGAAATTTGGTGTTATAGTCCCCTTTTCTGAATTGCTCGTGGGCTAATAATTTCAGGTGGAAAGGAATGGTCGTATGCACTCCTTCGATCACATACTCCTGTAAGGCCCGTTCCATCTTCGTGATAGCCTCTTCGCGTGTTTCAGCCCGCACAATGAGCTTGCTGATCATACTATCGTAGTAAGGTGGAATGTTATAACCAGCGTAAACGTGCGTATCAACCCGTACGCCATGTCCTCCCGGAGCGTGGTAACTGGTGATCTTGCCAGGAGCAGGGCGGAAGTCATTGAACGGGTCTTCTGCGTTGATCCTGCATTGGATGGAATGGCGCATAGGCTCATAGTTCAAACCTGACACCGCAACGCCTGCTGCGATTTTGATTTGCTCTTTCACGATGTCGTAGTCGATTACTTCCTCCGTAATGGTATGCTCAACCTGTACCCGTGTATTCATTTCCATGAAGTAGAAGTTCCGATCCGCATCTACTAAGAACTCTACGGTTCCCACTCCTTCATATTTAACTGCAGCCGCCGCTTTAATAGCCGCTTCGCCCATAGCAACACGCAGTTCCTTCGTCATGAAAGGACTTGGGGTCTCTTCTACTAACTTCTGATGCCGGCGTTGAATGGAGCAATCGCGCTCGCTCATATGGCAGTATGTGTCAAACTGGTCTCCAGCGATCTGGATCTCGATATGGCGCGGTTCAACCAAGAACTTCTCCATATACATGCCATCGTTGCCGAACGACGCCCCGGCTTCTTGCATGGCAGAATCCAGGGCCTTCTTCATTTCTGCGTCTTTCCAAACAACGCGCATTCCTTTGCCACCACCGCCCGCTGTTGCTTTAAGGATAACCGGGTAACCGATCTTCTTGGCGATCTTCTTGGCTTCCTTGATATCTGTGATAAGTCCCTCACTACCGGGAATACAAGGAACTCCAGCTTTGATCATCGTAGCCTTGGCGCTTGCCTTGTCGCCCATCCCATCTATCTGTTCAGGCGTAGCCCCAATGAACTTGATGCCGTGTTCTTGACAGATCTTACTGAACTTGGCATTCTCACTAAGGAATCCATAACCCGGATGAATGCCATCCGCATTGGTTATTTCCGCAGCGGCCATGATCCTGGGTATCTGCAGGTAGCTTTCAGAGCTTGCCGCTGGGCCAATACATACAGCCTCATCCGCAAAACGTACGTGCAAACTTTCCCGGTCTGCAGTAGAATAAACAGCCACCGTACTGATGCCCATTTCCCGGCAGGTGCGAATAACGCGAAGGGCAATCTCACCCCGGTTAGCGATCAAGATCTTCTTGAACATGTTGGCTCGTTTTATCAGCCCTGAGGCTCAACAAGAAATAAGGGTTGATCGTACTCTACAGGCTTGCTATCATCAACAAGCACCTTAACTACCTTACCACTCACTTCACTTTCAATCTCGTTGAACAGTTTCATTGCCTCAATGATGCAGATGACCTGACCTTTCTTGATCGTATCGCCTACACTCACAAATGGTGGTTTATCTGGACCGGAAGAGCGGTAGAACGTACCGATCATCGGTGAACGAACCGGTTCATAATTGCCTTCATCAGATGCCGCTGCTGCTGGAGCCGCCGGTGCGGGTGCTGCTGGAGCTGCGACCACTGGTGCTG
>CAZPEQ010000214.1:0-5080 GCA_964585605.1 uncultured Weeksellaceae bacterium
ACGAGCGGCAATTGCTTACCACCTTGATCAGTCATACTGGTGGAGGATATCAGTACGCGCAAATGAATGAGGATCAGTTGGCCTCAACTATTACTCTAGGGTCACGCCTGTATAACGCAGGGCTGTTTGACCAAACCAATGTGGTGCTCAATATTGAGGTGATGAATGCAGGGGGATCCGTGGTGATCAATTCAACTGATACGTCTTCTGTTGTTCATCCAGGCGATACGGCGTCATTCGAAAATCAAGAACTAACAGTAGGTCTCGTTCCAGGTTTATATACAGCGCGCTTCAGCATCTCGTCTGATCAGGATAGCTTGGAGTTGGACTCCATTGATGACACTGTTGAACGCGTATTCGAGATTACATATTCATTTCAAGGAGGAGATCGTCTTGACGGCGTAGGAATTTATCAAGACCCTGATCTTTCTTCTATCGGTACTGGGGGATTTATCGACGGAGCTGACGGTTTAATTGTATTTTCATTCTTCCGCCTGCTTACCGCAACATGGTTCGGTGGCGGTGCGGCAAGAATTTCCAGCTCGACTGTATCAGGGGGAGAAATTATATTCAGTGTACATAACGCTGCAGATGTCCACGCGGGAGACGTTTTTATCCCACTGACGGAATCACCTGTTACTGTTATTAGTCAACAACATGTAAACTATGAATTTGTTTGCGAGGCATTTCACTTTCCCATCACGCTTGCGCCAGGTGATTACTATTTAGGAATGACATTGAACAGTTTTGGTAATGCGTCAGACATAGCTATTGTTGATGACCTGACTATACCCCAACCCGCAGATGCAGGATTAATCTACATAACCGGTGGTGCGACTCCCGGGATATATGAAAATGGTAATGCTCCTGCACTGTTTTTCCTAGACAAACCAGGTAGCGTTGGAGAAAACCACCAGATCCCTTTCACCATAAGCCCCAACCCCACTACAGGACTGGTTCACATCGATTCCCCTGAGGAGATAAAACTTTCTGTGGAAGTAAGAAACATGCTCGGCGAGCTAGTGGCTACGGATCAATTTTCCAGAACAACAATGCTTGACCTGAGTGATCATGCGAAAGGGGTGTATTCGGTGCGGCTCTCCAATGGCACGGTAACGACCACACAGTTGCTCACGACCCAGTAAAAGCGGCCAGCTTAATGCAAAAAGTCCCGACATATGCCGGGACTTTTCATTGACAGTCCAATACGATGGACTTAGGACAAAGTCTCCAATTGGTATTGGAGGAGCTTATCTGTTTAGGATGCGACTTTCAGTTTGCTGAAGTTGGCAATGGCTAATTTTTCATTGGCATAACTCAAGGTGATGCGCAGTTCTTTGTTCTCCTTCTCATCAGAAGGCAACTCGAACATGGCGTCAGTCATGATCGCCTCGCACACACCACGCAAACCACGCGCACCCAATTTGTTCTCTATGGCCTTCTCCACGATCAGGTCTAAGACCTTCTTGTCAAAAGACAATTTGATATCGTCCATTTCAAACAGCTTTACATACTGCTTGATGAGCGCATTCTTCGGCTCGGTAAGGATTCGTCGTAGGCTTTCACGACCTAACGGATCTAGATAGGTTAACACTGGGAAACGACCGATCAACTCCGGAATAAGGCCAAAGCCACGGAGATCAGTTGGAGCAATGTACTGCAACATATTCTCCTTGTCGATCTTATCCTCGTCTTTACTGGCACTATAGCCAATACTCGAGGTCTTGATACGACGTTCTATGATCTGCTTAATGCCATCAAAGGCACCACCGCAAATGAACAGAATATCCTTGGTCTTAACCTGAATCAGCTTTTGCTCAGGATGCTTACGACCACCTTGAGGCGGAACGCTCACTGTACTTCCTTCCAACAGCTTCAACAAGGCTTGCTGCACACCTTCACCACTTACGTCGCGCGTAATACTCGGCGTATCGCTCTTTCTGCTGATCTTATCGATCTCGTCAATGAACACGATACCTCTTTCAGCTTTGGCTACATCAAAATCTGCTGCCTGCAGTAATCTAGAAAGTATGCTTTCTACATCCTCCCCTACATAACCGGCTTCGGTAAGTACGGTAGCATCTGCTATACAGAAGGGCACGTTGAGTTGTTTTGCAATGGTTTTAGCCAGTAAGGTCTTCCCAGTACCGGTTTCCCCTACAAGGATGATGTTACTCTTCTCAATTTCCACATCATCGCTCTTCGCAGATGGAGCTTGTAACAAGCGCTTATAGTGGTTATAAACCGCTACGGATAGCACTTTTTTTGCTTCATCTTGCCCGATGACGAACTCATCCAAGAATTTCTTGATCTCTTGAGGCTTCTGTAGCACTAAACTGCCCTCCATTTCGGAGCGATTCCGCTGGCTTAGTTCCTCTTGTATGATATTCTGGGCCTGCGAGATACAACTATCACAGATATGGCCTGTGATACCCGCAATGAGTACGTTCGTGTCTTGCTTATCCCTTCCGCAGAATGAGCACTTAATATCTTTCTTCTCTGACGCCATGATGCGTTCTTTTCTTTAAAAGTGAGGTGCCCAAATAGAGTACCCTAATTTACTAAGAAAAAGAGCAAAAAACCAGTAAAAAGGCAATTATCCGCTACCCTTTTTTGACCAGTACTTCGTCAATCATACCATATTCTAGCGCTTCTTGCGCTATCATCCAGTAATCGCGGTCAGAATCAGCCCAAACTTTATCGTAAGTGCTTCCAGAATGCTCCGCAATGATCTCATACAGCTCTTTCTTCAACTTCTGGATCTCACGTGCAGTAATCTCAATATCCGATGCCTGGCCTTGAGCGCCTCCCATTGGTTGGTGGATCATTACCCGTGCATGCGGTAATGCAGATCTTTTTCCCTTTGTGCCCGCACAAAGCAGCACAGCACCCATTGATGCCGCCATACCCGTACAGATAGTAGCTACATCAGGATTGATATACTGCATGGTGTCATAAATACCCAGTCCTGCATAAACGCTTCCTCCCGGCGAATTCATATAGATCTGAATATCCTTCTTCGGGTCAACAGACTCCAAGAATAGCAATTGAGCTTGAATCACATTCGCGATCAAATCGTCAATACCCGTTCCAAGAAAGATGATCCGATCCGCCATTAAGCGAGAGAATACATCAACCTCCCTAAAAGGCATTTGACGTTCCTCAATAACCGTTCGTGTCATGTTCCTTGGCGAATTCACCGAGGAAACAATATCATCGAACGTGGTGCTATTAATACCGTGATGCTTCGTAGCATACTTCCTGAACTCGTCTTTTGGGATCATTCTCTTATTCTTTACTGAGGTGGGAACTACTTATGGATTCTGCGCCAAGTTTACGAAATCATCGTAGGAGATTGACTTGTCTTTGGGGGAAAGCATCTCCTTGAAATGGTTAACAAGTTTCTCTTCAACGATCTGATCACGGAAACGCCTAAGTTCATTGCGATCGCTCATGAACCTTTGAAGCATATTATCCAACTCTGGCCCTTCAGGCAGCGGCATACCGTACATGGCATATTGCTGACTTAACTGCTGCGTTGCCGCGACTTTAATCTCATCAAATTTAGCCTCCAATCCGAACTTCTCGACAATGCGATCACTAACCAATTGCTCTTTTAGCCCTTTCGAATAGTTGGGATAATCAGCTTCTAATTTCTCTTCTTCAACAGGCTCCTCACTGGTTGCCTTTATCCAACGCTTGATGAAATCATCTGGCAGCTTGAGTTTGAGCTTCTCTACGTAATACCCAAGCACATCGCGTACATACAGTCTGTCCGTATCCTTCACGTAATAGCCTTCCAATTGTTCTTTCAGTTTGAGTCGCATACCCTGCTCGTCAGTGACCGTATCCTTGCCGTACATGCGATCAAAGAACTCCTGATTCATCTCAGCCAGCGCCATACGCTTTACTTCATTGATGCGATAGGTGAAATCACTTTTCAACTCGCGCACCTCTTCTGGGCTGATATTCAGCATTTTGGCTAGATCATCATGTCCGCTGGTGATCTTATGTGGGTCTACTGTGACCTCATCGCCCACTTTCAGGCCCGTTAATTTCTTAACGGTGGCCTTGTCTTCTAAGAATTCCAGCGAAGTGGTAGCACGTGCCATCAATCCTCCTTCCTGCACGTTTCCTTCAGCGTCTAATTCTATCAGGTCGCCCAAAAGCATGTCCTTACTCTCAGAAACGGCCGTGTCTTCCAGCTTTCCGAATCGACGGCGCATTTGCTCCACTTCCTTGTCGAGCAGCTTATCATCCACCTTGATGATGTTACGCACGATTTTGGCCTTTTTCTTGAATTCAACCTCAAAATCAGGCACAAGCCCCATTTCATACTCGAAATTGAAGCGCTCAGGAGCCTCCCAATTCTGTTTGTCCAGGTCATCATTCGCTGGAATAGGTTGCCCTATAACGCGGATGTTATTCTTATCGATATGCTCCTGCATACCCTGCCCTAGTAGTTTCTCTACCTCCTGCAGTAGTAAAGAACGTCCAATGCGTTTCTTGACGATGCCCATTGGCACCTTACCTGGACGGAAACCTGGCAGGTTAGCCTGTTTACGCTGTTCTTCAAGCGCCTTCGTCCAACCTGGATTGTAATCGTCAGGGCCAATACTGACCTTCAAAAGGGCAGTGAGTTCACCGGTCGATTGCTGATCGATATTCATGCGTTATCTAGAAAATAGCAACAGGTGGCCCGAAGGACACCTGTTAGCTGGATTGAAACCATTCGGTTAATCAGTGCGGATGAAGGGACTTCTTTCGAGTCGCTCCTCGCTCAGGATGAACTTCTCGTCCCCGCATCTGCGGTTCACTTTTATTGGTGCGGATGAAGGGACTTCCTTCGAGTCGTTCCTCTCTCAGGATGAACTTCTCGTCCCCGCATCTGCGGTTCACTTTTATCAGTGCGGATGAAGGGACTTCCTTCGAGCCGTTCCTCTCTCAGGATGAACTTCTCGTCCCCGCATCTGCGGTTCACTTCTAATAGTGCGGATGAAGGGACTTCCTTCGAGTCGTTCCTCGCTCAGGATGAACTTCTCGTCCCCGCATCTGCGGTTCACTTCTAATAGTGCGGATG
>CAZPEQ010000215.1:0-5077 GCA_964585605.1 uncultured Weeksellaceae bacterium
TTAGCGATGACATCTTGATGCACCAAGTTTCCAATGTTGTCCGTAACGTAGATCAAGATCTGTTCCGTCGTCATTGCAGGAAGGGCGATCTCTAAATGATCAGATGCAGGGTTCGGGTAAATACTTAACTCCGCGAATATCCCCGCCTCAGCGATTCCTACAGTTTGCTGACAAGCCGTGGTGTCAGCACAACCGTTGAACGTAACTGCTAGCGCGAGATTGGCCCAGCCAGCGGTAAAATACTGATGCCCGATAGCACCTGGGATCGGTGCTAAATTCGCATTACAATCCAACCACTGGTAAGAATAAGCACTATTTGCGTTAACAGCGCTGAAGAGGCCCTCGGTAACGATGAAACTTTGGTTTGGGAGGGTGAACACCTGAGCTTGGACTGAAACCTCTTGAGAACACCCGAAACTATTGATCACTCCTACTTGGTAATCAAATGCGCCAGGTGTGTTCCAGATACCGACAGGATTCGCTATCGTTGAATCGTCTAGACCAGAACCGGGAGACCAGTTGAATGTATACATTTCGTTAAGAGGAGTAACGGTCGTGTTAAACTGGACTTCTTGTCCAACGCAAATAAGGGGAACAAGAGGATCAACGGTTGCAGAGAGCCCTGGGAAAACCTCAATGTGTGCGGTATCTGTTCTTCGACAGCCTAGACTACTTTCGGTGAAAAGCGTATAGCTTCTTACGCCTGCAATGGGTCGTGAGAAAAGCGGGGAGCTGCTGGTGGAGTCACTAAGACCCAGGGCCGGAGACCAGGCGAAGGTGTAGTTGCCCGCGGGTGTTTGAGAGGTATTGACCTGCACCGTGTCATTTGGACATATAACGATGTTACTCAGACTTATCGTGTTTGCGAAGTCAGGCACGACCTGTACCATGACAGTATCTACAACGACACAAGGAACGGACAGATTGCCAGAAGCTACATATGTTGTAGTGCTTGTCGGAGAAGCAACAGGCGTTGTGCATGGGTTACAAGAGAAATTCTGTCCGACCGCAATAGGATCTCCGGCCAGCACACTCCAATTCGTGGTAGAATCCGGGGAGAATAGCGTCGCCGTTTGTGTGCCACAAATAATTTGATCCGGTAAAATATCCGGCCCTAATACGGAAATCAGATAGCCGAAATTCTGAGTTCCCAAGACAGGACAATGACTATCGTTCACATTGAACGTTACAAAGCGGTTTCCGGGAGCATTGGTGGGCGCTGTCCAGCAGAGTGTACCAGTAACAGGATTTGTTCCTGACAGGGTTAAGCTGGAGCCCGGAAGTACTGTGTTCACGTTGCTGGTCAAGGTCAATGTATCGTTTTGATCTGGGTCGCTAATGCTAAAATCAAAACAAAAGTCATCGCCTGCGCAGAGTTCAACGGCGTACGGCCCCCTTTGCGAACCCGTACCCGATAAATTCATGATCATGCCATTCGAAGAAGCTAGAGGCAAGGCATTGTTGCAATTCAACGCTACTACCTGAAAGTCATACAGTACAGTTGCTATTACGTCGCCTTGGGCATTGAGTTCTTCGATAAGCACCACGACCACGTAAGTTCCCTGGGTAATCACCGTAAAATCAAGTTCACCTGATAAGGAGTCGATCACGATGCCTGCAATGGGCTCGCTGCCACTGTAGCCTGGGTTATAGAGAACAGGTGACGAAGATGCGAAAATAGGCTTACGGGCCCCAATCAATTCGTACCGTAGATCATTGCCATCAGGATCAATCACATTCAGTGCCAATGTAGTAGGCTGATTTACGCACACCATGGGTGTATTGATCGAGAGGATATGCGGGGAGTCATTACACGGGGCTAGAAGCCTGTCTAGGGTTGACTCGATGTGCAACCCTGTAGTGCTGGGGTCATCCAGGTTCAAGACATCGGCGTTTCGACAACACCACCATTGCCAACTAATGATCCACACGTTGCAGTGGGCAAGTATTACCGTGTCGGTATAGGAATAGGCCTCTACGTCCTGCAATGCACCTCCATTACAACTAGAAAGGCTGTCTACACACAACCGAGAGATCTGCGTTACTGTGTCCAATTCAAAAATCAATGTAGTAGAGGCACCGCACCAACTCCTGAAACCTACAGAGATACTGCTATCCATTGGTGCACTGGCACAGTCCCTGAATAGTGTTGTGGTCACTTCGTACTGATCTGGACCAATGCATTCCCATGTTATGTTACCGCCACGTATATGATCCGCAAGCAGTGCATGTGAAATACAAACGGCAAGGATGAATGCGTATGTCCTCATCCTATTTCTTGCCATGTCCAATTGAACAGGCCACTTGTTCTAATATTGCTTAATGTCATTTGTGATTACTAAACGCTTGGTGATTTCCTGCCCATTACTCCTAAAATTAATCAGATACATTCCAGGTGCTAGGTCTAATGAAATTTGCTGTGAGGAGCTAGGTATCAAATTGTCTCCGTAATGGAGTCGTCCTTCAAGATCGAAAATGGTCAGGGTCGTTTCAGCCAAAGTATTGCCAAAGCTTGCAGTGAAATCTCCGTCACTTGGGTTCGGGTAAATAGTAAGGTCAACGAAGTCCTCCGTTTCCTGAAGACCTACAGTTTGAAAACAAGCGGAGGTGTCAGAACAAGCGCCATTGACCGTTAATAGGGCAACACTGGCCCATCCTGAAGCAAGAAAGGTAGAGTCAGTTGCACCTGGAATAGGTGCCATGCCATTTGTACAGTCAAGCCACTGATACGTGTAGCTACTATTCGGGTTGGTAACGCTGAACAGTGTATCGCTCACAACAACTCCCGGGTTAGGGAGCTCATCCACCTGAACTGAAATAGGAACGGTTCTGTCGCAGCCCAAACCATTATCCACATCCACAAGGTATGAGTAGGTGCCAGGAGCGTTCCACAACACAATGGGGCTTGATGTATTGGGATCATTGAGTCCCGCGGCAGGAGACCATGCGAATGCGTAATTTCCAGGGGGAGAAGGGCTTGCATCAAGATCGAGTGGTTCTCCAACACAGGTACCCGGAGAAGAAGGCGTGATCGCTAAACTGAACGAAGGAGAAACAACGACTTGCAAAGAGTCTGTTTTTACACAGCCAGCAGCACTTGCTACGGAGAGCGCATACTCAAAAGTATCAGTAACTGACCATAGGGCTAAGGGGGAGCCAACAGTAGGGTCTGCAATTCCAAAAGAAGGGAACCAGCTATAGTCGTAGTTCCCCAAAGGTGCAGTTGTTGAAGTGATCTGTACCTCTTCTCCAACACATATCGAGGAGTCAGTTAGGCTAACGGTATTAACAAAGTCAGGCACGACATGTATTGTCATGGTATCCGTACCCATGCATGGTAAGGTTTGATCAGCTATGTAGGTCGTTGTAATACTAGGGGATGCCACCGGGTTCAAGCACGGGTTACAGGAGAAGTTCTGGCCAATTACGATCGGGTCGCCGTTCAACACACTCCAAGTGATCGCTGAACTGCCTTGAGGCGGGCCAAGAACAGCTGTTTGCGTTCCGCAGATCGTTTGGTCGGGCCCTACACTCGCTCCTCGTATCGAAATGTGGTAGGCGTATCCTTGCGACCCAATGATCGGACAGCTATTGTCCTTTATATTAAACGTTACTACATGATCTCCTGATGCGCCTGCTGGTGCTGTCCAACACAGGGTTCCGGTAATGGGGTTCGTACCTGTTAGGGTCAAGCTGGACCCTGGAAGGGTAGTAGCTGCATCGCTTGTCAATGTCAAGCTGTCGTTGAGGTCAGCGTCGCTTATACTGAAGTCGAAACAAAAGTCCTGCGTCGGGCATAACCCAATGGCATATGGGCCGGTTTGAGAACCTGTACCTGAAAAGTTAGTGATCGTGCCATCTGAAGTCAGCGGAAGGGAATTACCACACGCCAAAACGACCACTTGAAAGTCGTGAATAATGGTTCCGATCAAATCTCCCTGAGAATCGAACTCCTCCACGAGCATGGCGATCACGTAGGTTCCTTGTGTGGTTGCCGTAAATTCAAGAACCCCACTTAAAGAATCAAGTACAATACCCATGATGGGTTGGCTTCCACTAAAGCCAGAAGTATAGAATATAGGCGTAGGAATAGGACTCGCAAACTGAGCGTCGATCAAGGTATATTTTAAAACGTTGTTATTGCTACCTACGATGCCAATGGGCAGGCGAACCGATTGGTTCACGCACGTAAAGGGCATGCTCGGTGCAATGAGCTTTGGCGAATCCGCGCAGGGTGCTTGTTGGTTATTCAACGTGGATTCAACGTAAGTACCAAACGTGCCTACTGTGTTGACGGCAATATTCCGACAACAATCGCTCAAACTGATCCTCCAAGAATCACATGGACTGAGGTTAACGGTATCTGTGTAGTAGTAAGCTTCTATTCCAGGCAAGAGGCCACCATCGCAAGTAGACATACTAAGACTATCGGTGCAGAGTTGCGAGACTTGCGCAACCGAATCCAAGGGGAAAGATCGAATGAAATTCCCGCACGGGCTGTTGAACGAGATATCAATCTGTGGCAACATTGCTGCACCCGAACAATCTCGAAATAGGAGTGCAGTTACTGCATATTGATCAGCGCCAAGACAATCCCATGTGATATTCGTACCACGTATATGACCCGCAAACAATGCATGTGAAATGCAAACGGCAAGGATGAATACGTAGGTTCTCATCCTATTCTTGGCATGTCCAATTGAACAGGCCACTTGCTCTACTATTGCTTAATGTCATTTGTGATTACTAATCGCTCAGTGATCTCTTGCCCGTTACTGTTAAAATTAACTAGATACACCCCAGGCGCCAGATCCAGCGAAATTTGCTGTGAAGAACTAGGTCGCAGTTTATCTCCATAAAGGGGCCGTCCCTCAAGGTCGTAAATGGTCATGGTCACCCCAGTTAGGGTCTTGCCAAAAGTTACGGTGAAATCTCCGCCATTGGGGTTCGGATAAATACTAAGATCAGCGAATTCCTCTGTTTCCAGAATACCGACCGTTTGTTCGCAGGCTGAGGTGTCAGAACAAACACCGTTGGTCACGACTAGGGCAACACTGGCCCATCCTGAAGCAAGAAA